>NZ_CP172574.1:0-300000 GCF_045999815.1 Butyrivibrio sp. NATIVEDY162 | reverse complement strand
CGGGAAGGTAGAAATCAATATCTATTCCTGTTTGTGATGATTTGAAATAGTAAACCTCTTCGCCAAACCTGCGCTTTAAATACACTGCTACTGTATTTTCCAAAAGCACAGATGGTTTGTCTACTAGGAACAATGACAAAAGGCCATTATCGTAAAAATAGAACCTTGGTGTGCTCTCTTTTTCTGCAAACTTAGAGACATAATTCCTGTTTCTAAACAGAAGATATGCATTTTCTGCGTAAGAAGTATAATCTATCATGGAGTCTGTTGATGTCTTAATTCCGGTTGCTTTTACGTTTCCAGCCAGTGTATTAAAAGAAATCTCATGCATCACTGTCTCGGCTATTTTCTTTATCATAAGTCTGAGGGCCATCTTATTATTAATTTTTTCACGTTCTATAATGTCCCCAAGAAGGACCTTCTCATAGACGCTCTTAATATATTCTCTTTTGTTTGTTAAAAGCTGCGCTTCAGGAAAACCGCCACTCGAAATATACTCCTGGCATCCTCTGCGAACCTTTGCAACTTTAGAAGTCGTCAAAAGTGCATTATCATCATGTGCTATCTCCTTGTAGTCAAGAGACTCGCTAAGAGAAAAGGGCATGATCATTTTGGACAGATATCTGCCTCCAAGAACTTTTTCCATCTCAGAGCTAAGCATTTTCGCGTTACTTCCGGTTATATACACATGTTTTTTCTGATCTGCCATTCTCCTGGCAAAATGTTCCCATCCATCTATGATCTGGATTTCATCAAAGAAATAGTATATTTCTTTGGCATCTGTAAGTTCATAGGCAGTCTCGACTATGTCATTAAAATCATCCTTAGTGAACCCCAAAAGCCTGTCATCCTCGAAATTAACATAAACTATCTGAGACCAGTCACACCCTGCTTCAACAAGTTCTCTGGCAATCTTATATAAAAGAGTCGATTTTCCAGCTCTTCTAAGTCCCACCAAAATATAATTTACATTTTTTTCTAAATCATAGTCACGGTCTATGATCTTCGCATCTTGTATTAACTCAATCTGCTCTAAAATGACCTGCTTCAAGACATTGTGATTCATAGTACCCTCCCGATTATCATATACAAACGATACTTTACATTTATTTTATCGTGCGTATACGATAAAATCAACAATTTTAATTGTTAAAAGTTATACCATTTACAATCCTTGTACAGATCAGGTATTTCATCAATATCTCCAGCTTTCCTCTGATTACAAAAAATTAATAAACTGTTCGATTGAAACATATGTTCTGCGGTGGTAATATCTATTATACGAACACACATTCGCATGTATTGGAATGGAGATTTTGCTATGGAAATGAATTACAAGATCATTGCTGTGGATTTCGACGGAACGCTGGCATACTCAGACTGGCCGGGGCTTGGAGATCCTAACCTTAAACTGATTGAATATCTGTTAAAAGAAAAAGCCGCAGGCAATAAACTCATACTCTGGACATGCAGAGCCGGTAAACCGCTTGCTGATGCAGTCAATTGGTGCAGGGATTACGGGCTTGTTTTTGATGCCGTAAATGACAATCTTCCTGAAATTGTTGAACTTTATGGCAACAACAGCAGAAAAATCACCTGTGACATCTATATCGATGACAGGAGCGTGTTTGTAGATTCCGCTGGAAGACTCCAGGGCGCTGCAATATGACCACTTTTTCCATAATACCAGGAAACCGGTCTTCCGAAAAAAGAATGAATCTGCATTCTCGTTCCGGTACTACTCATTCTTATCAGCCATTGCTGCAGAAATCTTAGGAAGAAGTATCAGGTCAGCAGGAAGCCAATTGACACTCCTAAGGCTTCAGATATCAAGCTCTTCTTCCATTTCACGAACCAATGCCTGCTCCGGTGATTCACCTTCTTCTATCTTTCCTCCGGAAAATTCCCAGCCATCCAATATCTTCCCATTTAAGTGCTACTTGGTACGGATATTATTTATTCTGTATATCACCGCTGATACAGCAATTGAAACAATGATCGTCGCAACAGGCAGACACCAATCCACCGTCCAGGTCGTGGCTTTTGCCGCATTAAGAATATCTCCAAGAGTGATCCCTATAAGAAAATGCCATAGATAAACATGCAGTGAATAGCGGTATCCAATGACACCCACCGGCACGAGCACTTTCTTCTGCGGCAGCTTAAGCGCAAGTATAAACACCGAGAATCCGGACCATATCTTGAACATCTGCGATATGTCCATGCCCGCGATAAGGATATTCACACTGATGAACATCAGTAAGACCGATATAATGCACTCTGCCGACATGATTTTCACCGATCGTGACATAAAAGCTTCCTTTTTATGCGCGATGAAATGTCCCAGCAGCATTACCGGCAAACCACCGACAAGAAAGTTTCCGCTCATATGCCAGTCCGCGCCGAATGAGTTTGTATATGTTTCCATTCCGATACGCAAAAGCAGAAGAAACGGCAAGGCAATGTATGCGACTTTTTTTATCCGGAACTTATGTATGCACCAAAGTATCAGGTATGAGTACAACAGCGCCGGCATGAACCACAGCGGGTCGCTGTTTATCACCTCGAAATCACCCATAACTATCATACGAAGATAAAGCACAGGATTGGTAAATTTCGCTGCCCAGGCAGCAATATTGCCGATAAGAGCTTCTCTCACGGCAGTGAACACAAAATAGACAAGTACCGCGATCAGCGTAATGACAAGGTTGCGTTTAAAGCGTTCGATTATTTTACCGCAGGCAGCCTCGTTATCCTCCGAGTATGCGAAGTATCCGCCTATCAAAAAAAACAGAACGACCCCCGCGGTTCCCACCGAGGTCATAATCTTGCCGGTTATGCCGGGGAACCTGAAATGTCCAAGCACAACACTTATCGCTGCCACGCCCTTGAAGAAATCCAGAAGATAATTTCTTTTATCATTATTTAATCCATAATCGTTCAAAATACTGTCACCTCAATGAAATAGTTTTTGCCATAATACATCAATGTGCCAACAGATCATAGACTGATTTTTGTTCATTATATCATGTTGATCCACCCTTCACAATGAACTCAAACGTCCTTGACGGCAAGAAGGTTCACTTCATCCATACCGACCACAAAGTGGGCAACCTTGACAAGCTTATTCTTAAGTGCAAAATCACAAAGACTATGATATAAAAAAGAGCGGCATGCCTTTGCACACCGCCCATGTAAAATGCTATTTAATTAAAAATGGTATATTCTCCAATATAAGGAAGAGGTTCCTCACTCATTCTTGCAGCTCTTACAATTCCCATAATGGAAAGTACAAGACATGCAATTCCGAGTATATTTCCTCCAAGTGCCATGATTCCTCCCAGTCTTGTAAGGAATGTTCCGACAGTTCCGATCAGGTTGATGATAAGTGCCTGGTTAAGATGCCTTCTGACCAATGTATCTTCTTTGTCTCTCATCAAAAAGGATACAACAAATCCTACCCATGTGATGTAGCTTAATACTGCAAACAATTTTGAATTCTTATTCATGTTTAATCTCCTCTTCTATAACTTTTCTCAACTTACAGTTCCTGCCTCCCCGATTTTCAGGAAAGACATCCTCTTCATGCTTGTAGTATAAGGTTCGCCAAGAACATAATATATATCTATTATTTCAAAAACCTGCCTTCTAATTTGCCTATATCGCAAGTATTGATTTAGAGTCCCAAGCATTCCGTCTTATCGCTAAGCATTTCTTCCTCTAAAAAAGAAATACCACATAATTTATATTTTTGGTGAATGCGCTTAAAGTTTAGAAGAAAAATGCCAGTCTAAACATAGAAGACAATATCTGAAATATGATGAACCATCTAAGAAGAGTTCCAAATATAGATGGTCTGAATGTATATACAGGCATCCTGTTCCAGGTATAGGTATAATTGTAACCTCGCTGTCTGTTTCTCCAGTTCTTATACTCCTCGAAATCGACATATTCTGCCTGTTCTCCATACGGATTTTTCTGCTCGTATGTATAGCTCTTATTATCTCTCTCCCAGGAATCAGCACTATGCGGCTTTGAGAGTATATCGTAAGCTGCATTTATCTCGTTCATCCTCTCTGAAGCATTGACATCATCCGGGTGCAGATCGGGATGATATTTTTTTGCAAGACTCCGGTATGCTTTTTTTATTTCTTCATCAGAAGCACCAGGCTGAACTCCCAGCGTTTTGTATGGGTCTGCCATCATAGTCGTATCCTTTCTTTAGTACTGTAGAGTAAATTTTGAAAACGGTAAACTATCCGAGGCGTCAGGTCCTTTTTATGAATCTGTTGGAGCACTTAGGACATCTGATCTCAATCTTTCCCTTGCCCTTAGGAACTCTTATCTGCTGATGACACTTTGAACACATGTAATATTTGCTGGTGGAACGGTCTCTCCACTGCATCTTTACAAGATTCATGCGTTTTCTTGGAAGCACAGTCATTTCAAGGAACTTCTGATTTTCTGCATATCTCTTTGGTATGTTCTTAGAAAATATCCTGAAGATAGAATATCCAAAAAGACCTACCCATAGGAAATATATGATTGTGCTATTTAGAAATATGTTTATTGCCATCAGTATGATCGCTACTGTATTGCATGTTTTAGCGAGGGCATCAACCCCGTTTCTTCCATACAGCATCTGCATGAGCTGCATCTGTAATCTATATTGAAACTGTCTGAATTTGTCCATGACTTATACCTCTTTTCATTTATAAAAAGTATATACCCAGCCTTAATTATGCTGTAGATACATTTTGGCTAATATGATCCTGCTATCTTTCTATTATGGCGATTATTGTAAGCAGTCTACCTAAAGCAGGCCTAAAAACGATTGTATCAGAAAAAGAGCAGCGCGATATTTTGAAAATACCTCACTGCTCTATACATACTGAATTATCACTACTTATCCTTTTACGCTTGTTTCATTTAAACTTATGGATATTCTTCTCAAACATATCATTTGGCAAAATCATCCTGTAAAATTTAAAATAGAGTTCTTCTATTTCCTCCGTTCGCCTTCTTTTGTTCCCAAGGGAAAGGATCAGATATGGTACATCAAAACACAGCATGTTTACACCTTTGTTAAAAAAACCGTTTCTTATATAAAAAGAAATCCTCCGCTGACACACACTTTTATATTCATAATCTGTAAATGAATCAGGATCCTCGACTTCCAATATGATATTATCAGCACCGGAAAGATATTCCTTCAAAAGGCATAACATTTCCCCGCCAAGTCCCTTATTTCTATACTTCGGATACATTGCAAGATAGTCTACCAGGTAATCATTGTCCTGTTTGGCAAGGTATACGTATCCTATTATATTATCACCATCATTAAGTCCAAAGCATTCATATTTCCCTTGCCTCAGTGGTCCAATAATCCTCGCCAGTGGCCTTAGCTCATTTTGGGGAAAATCATAAACCATTCTTTCGTTGTATACTTTTTTAATCTGTTTTATATCTAATTCTACAAGATTCATCTCAATCGCTCTTTTAGCAAATTTGGTATATCCATGAAAAAGTTCATGAAATTACCTTTTCCCATTAGTTTCAGGCATCATTAAGATGCTCCATGAATATCATCGGATGCGCGGTGCTAAACTCCGTCACTTTCATGTACATTCCAAGCGTTTCATCATTGTCATCCATGCAGATCACAGACCTTGGATTAAGATCGTGGAAGTATCTGTTTACGACACTCGTTACTATTCCTGGTTTATCCTTTGCCTCAAGAGTGTAAAAGCAGTGGGAGGAAGGTATTCCATATAGTTTTTCTACCATATCCGACTTCCATTTTTCGTGTCCGTGAGGCTCTCTTGAAATGCAAAAGATTCTGTCCATATCATGACCTTTAATGTACGCATATATAGGCTCAAGCCTTTTGCAGTTAGCATATATATTTATATCCCTAAATTCCGGGGTGAAATCCAGCTCATGATGTGCATGATATTCACCATAGTTATAGCTTGTTAATGTACCATCAATATCGAAGAATACTACAGTATCTTCCTTATGCATTAAATCCCATATCTTATTAGTCATACAAAATCCTTTTATGAGTTTCTGGCAGTCTTCGATGAAGTGTGAATCAAAGCTCCTCCATATAAGATCAACCCATTATTTTTTATTCGTATCGTCACTATTGGATTCATCTTCTACAAGCTCAAAGCGGTCATCCGGCTGCTTGCATCTTGGACAAACATCTATGTCCCTTATACTTTTTCCTTCCTTTTCCTCATCAAATATGTACCCACATACTCTGCATCTGTAAACTGCCATAACTACCTCTCCTTAAACATCAATGTGTAGATTTTAATGCCCCGGTCTTCTAATATGTCTTCTCTTCCTGAAACACTCCTGACACATGTTGTACTTGTAGGACCATTTAAGCTTCTTTCCGCAATATGCGCAGCTCCTAAGGTTAAGCTCCTGCTTATCAAGGATTCTGAATATTTTCTCTGAGATTTCTCTTTTTCCGTCAAGTATCTTATCAAGGTCATCCGCACTTCCAAAAATCCTGGTAAATGAATAGAGAAAATCATATACGGCACTTGATGCCTCAAGCATAAGAAGTGCGTTCTTATCCTCTTCATCGACATTTTTTTCTGAATATTCTGCCATAGTCCTGTCTATATCAGGATATCCGCCATTAACGATGATGCCATAGAAATCAAGAAAAACTCCGAAAGTATCCTTATTGCCATCATCAATAGGAATTCTTATATATTTTCTTATAAGCTTCCTGTTATCCCTTATTTTTTCCAGTGCTCTTGCAACAGTTATCTTTTCTGAAATATCACCTTTATTGTAATACTTTTCAGCAGGTATTTTATTCCAGGTTTCAAGTATTTCTGATACTCTTCCATCCTTATGAAGAAAATCCTCCGGGATATTTATCATGACCTGTCTTAAGGGAATGAGCCTGCTAAATAAAAGCCCTTCTATTGTTTCATAGTCATAGTAGGATGTCACATAACCTGTGTCGTATATTCCATATCTTCCGGCTCTTCCTGCTATCTGCTTAACTTCTGAGGAATTAAGCGGTCTCTCGTCGATTCCGTCAAATTTAATTGTCTGTAAAAATACTATCCTTCTTATGGGTAGGTTCATCCCCATGCCTATGGCATCAGTAGCTACAACCACGTCCGTGTCACCGTCTGCAAATTTCCTTGCTTCCCTGTGCCTTACATCATAGGGGAGTGAACCATATATTATGCTGCACTTTATATCATGCTGCTGTAGTTCTGCCGCTACGCTGTGTACATCTCTTCTTGAAAAAACAATCAGTGTATCTCCCTTTTTGACATCAACCGGAAAGTCAAATTCTCTGGCGCTTTCATCCATCACAAGAGGTGTTTTTCTGTCATGGTACTGGATTTCAAAAGTATCACCGCAGGATTTGATCATCCTTGTAAGAATGTCTTCAGCATCCTGCGACGCGCATACATGCACGGTCTTAGCTCTTACTCCAAGTATTGCAGAAGTCCAGTATCCGCCCCTTTGTCTGTCAGCAGCCATCTGTGCTTCATCTATGACCGCCATGTCCCATTCCTCTTCAAGGTCAAGCATCTCTATCGTGGATGACTGATGATATGATCCGGGCATCAGTATCCTCTCTTCTCCTGTAATCATTGAACAGGGGACACCCTCTCTGTTCATCCTTTCATACTGCTCATAGGCAAGAAGCCTTAACGGTGCAAGATATATGCCATTATCAGCACTTTTTAAGTCCTCCATTGCCTGATAAGTTTTGCCTGAGTTTGTAGGTCCGATATGCAGAATAAATCTTCTCTTTATCTTCCTTGCAAGTGGAAAAAGTTCCGTGTAATCATTTGGTGTAGAGTTTTCGATATTTTCAAATAGAAGCTTTTTGGCCTCCATGTTCTTTTCATAGCGCTTGGCTGCACGTCTATAGCGGGGATTTTTCATCAGCTGTTCAAAGACAACCTGCTCCGTAACATTTTCCTTAATGAATGTCACTATATCTTTTATGTGACCTGACTCACGAAGGTACTTCATTATGATTTTTGATACAGCCTTTTTCCTTCCATCAGAGAGAAATTTCAGGATATCAGCATCTTCTGATTCCCAAAGAACATCTATAATTGCATCTCCAATATCTGGCATTAACT
Organism: Butyrivibrio sp. NATIVEDY162; assembly: GCF_045999815.1. GTDB lineage: Bacteria > Bacillota > Clostridia > Lachnospirales > Lachnospiraceae > Butyrivibrio. The sequence goes on along the minus strand of NZ_CP172574.1, from coordinate 291,862 downwards.
GTAACAGTGATGCCTGGTTTATTTTCTTTTGAAAATCCCTGCAGAAAAATTCGATACGTGCTCCTGATAGCTCCTGTTTTTCTGTCTTGCCATACTCATTTCGAAGGTCAACATAGATTTTCTTGGTTCTTAAAACCTCCAATAGTTCACTATAGATAGCAAACGAAACCGTAATATGGTCATTTTCAAAATAACTGTCAAAGGCTTCTTTCGGAAAAACATCAATCACCTTTTTCAAGTCCAGGTTATAATTTCTTTTTCTGCTTCTGTAAAAATTTGTTTTGCGCTTTTTCATTTCAAAATATATGTACTTTTCCCTCCTTTGATTCGATGGTTAATTATTACAACTCTATCTTGATCCGGTTCTTATCGCCATCACTAAGACAGCTTATATTTTTGGCCATAGTTTTAAGTATCGTAACTCCGAGGCCGTCATCATCCTGCTTGAAAGGATCAAATTCTTTTCCTCCTGATGTAATGGACAGCTCTGTGGTTCCTTTTGCTTCCGAATATGATATGTCTATGTTTACTGCAACTTTATCGCCTTTGTTATAGCAACCGCGTAGCATTTCGTAGACAAGTTCTTCTGTACATATCTGAAGACTGTATATCTTTTTTTGATCTATCCCGTACTTTTCTCCGAAATCCTGTATACCACCCTGAAGCGACATAAGATCGAAGTCCTGCCCTGTTATCTCGTAGTTAAAAAATTTGATCTTTTGAATGAAGGCTATTGTCTTTTCTCGTTTTGGATAATCAAAAATCTCTGCCGGAGTTCCCTCTTCATAGATGCAGCCATCTGCAAGAAATAGAACCCTGTTTGCCACTTCCCTCGCAAAATTCATTTCGTGGGTTACGATGATCATGCTCATATCACGCTTGGCAAGCATTCGTATCACCGCCAGCACCTCTCCCACCATTGGGGGATCCAAGGCACTTGTAGGTTCATCGAATAACAGGACCTTGGGTTCCATCATAAGACACCGGCAGATTGCTATTCGCTGTTGCTGTCCTCCTGATAGTGCCTCCGGCCACCTGTGAGCCCTTGAGGCAAGTCCTACCCTCGAGAGAAGCTCCATAGCCTTTTCCTCGGCATCTTTCCTTGACATTCCCTTTAGCTTTACCGGTGCAAGGCACAGATTATCCATCACATCCATCTCTGAAAAAAGATGAAATTTCTGAAACACCATCCCCATGCTCTGGCGGATTTTGTCCACATCTGCCCCTTTTTCAGTGATTTCGTGGCCATCAATAAAAATCTGTCCGGCGCTTGGTATTTCAAGCAGAGATAATGATCTTAGAAGTACACTTTTCCCGCAGCCGGAGCCGCCGATTATGGCGATTCTGTCTCCTTTTCTTTTCGCTTATCTTATCCGTGAGTGCAAAAATTCCAAACACGACATAAGAAAAAGCCAGGTAGATCAGCATACCGATTGAAATAGTCAGAAGCGGCTGCATTGTTCTGGCTGCAGTGTTGTTGATAACTCTTGTAAGATCAGTGATCGTAACGTATCCGACAACACTCGTCCACTGTATTAGATTGACTATAGTAGATTGGTAAACAGGCTTTGCGATGCGCAGAACCTGAGGAAGTGTCACAAGACGAAATGTAGACCATGCAGAAAAGCCAAGTGTTCTCGCCGCTTCTGCCTGTCCTTTATCTGATGCAAGAAGTGCTGAACGCAAAAGCTCTGCCACATGTGCTGATACATTGAGCGAAAAAGTGATAATAGCAACTGTTACGGGTTCTAGTCCTGCTCTGGCAAATACTCCGTAATACAATAATAGTAAAAGCATCAGCACCGGAGTTCCTCTGAGAACTGCTATATATACGGCTGCTAATCCTTTTACTATTGGTCTTTTTCGCGTTCTAAGAAGACAAATAAAGGCTCCTAAAACAGTGCCAAGAATAAGCGCTACAAACGATATCTGCACAGTCACCAGAAGACCCTTAAGTATTGTCTTCCACGAATCTCCGTAGATCAGAATTTTGTACAATTTATCATAAAGAGTCATATCTACCCCTATAGCAAAATCATATCAGTACCAATTTAATTATACTTATTCTGCTGATAGGAAATATTAGACATCTATTAGACTTCTATTATCTTTTTATAAAGCGTAAAAAATTAAACAGGATTTTATAAAGACTGTCATATCATATTCCTTTTGAAAAATGGCGCAGTCATAAGTCTCCATACCACTTTTTTACCGGTAAGCCAGTTAATCTTCGCATTATTCGCTGGATTTTTCAGCATTTCACCCACCAGAAACTGCGCCACAACGTCCGGATAATCACCAAGCATATTGTAGACATTTCTGGTTTTCTCGGACAGCACTATTTCCTGCTCGCCACCCAGCGCCATCTTTGTAAAATCAGTGATCATGATACCCGGAGATAGTCTTCCGATTCTCACCTTGCTTCCGCGCTCTTCCAGCTCTTTCGCATAACTCCTGGTAAAATGCGTTATGGCTCTCTTGCTGGTTCCATACATGTTAAGCCCCAGCATCATGGCATCATTGCTGCCATAGCCCTCAACCGTATAGATCATGCCGCCTTCCGGCTGCTTCTCCATCTGCAGGGTAGCAACCTTAGTTCCGATGATTGTGCCTCTAAGGTCAATATTAAGAATGGCATCTATCTCAGCATCCGTCAGCTCCCACATTGCTTTGGACGGTTGATTCACTCCGGAATTATTTATCCAGATATCAACCGCTCCAAACCGCTTTACTGCGCTGTCCATTAGTCTTAAAATATCCTCGGATCTTGCGATATTCCCGGGAACTTCAAGGATTTCTCCTTTTCCCGAAAGCGCCTCAAGGCTCTCCTTAGCCGCTTTTAATCTATCTTCATTTACTCCATTGATCACAACATTCCAGTCATTAGTGCAAAAAACCTTGGCCATTTCATAGCCAAGTCCTCTGGAGCTGCCAGTAATTACTACTGTTTTCATACTCATAATACTACTCCTCTTTCCGGCACTTATTTGTAACCGAAATTGGTCGCTTTATTTAAGGCGTAGCCTTAAAGGCCACTGCCTCTTTTGTCATATACTGCTTGTCCTCTTCCGGTGCAAAACGAACCATTCCGTTTTCATCAACCTCTGTCATGGGAACAGGCGCAGAGCCGGCTAATTGTTCTTTGAGATTTTTGACAAATTGGATTTCATAGCCGGTTTCCTTAGCCAAATACATTATACCTGCAAGGCGCATAACATCGCATTTTAAGTAGGCCTCTTGTGATTTCTTTTCCATGAGAGGTGCGAGGACCGTCAGCGGAACTTCTGACAGCACTCCTGCGGCCGGCATAAAATAAGCTTCATCTACATCACTTAAACAATCAAAAAGAAAATCAAGTCCCTTCTTGTTGGCGGGATATTTAAGTTCTCCCAAAATGTAAACTCCGTTACACACACTGTACTCGTTTTGATAAGCGGAAAAACAAGTAAGCTCCGATAGAGAAAACATTGTTCCCTTAAATATTTCTGCTGTCAGCTTTAGTTCTCTTTCGGACAAGGCTCTGCTTAAAAAGTCGCGGTTAAGCTTACCTGAGTGCGATACCGGTCTATATCTGTCATTACTATTCTTGTTAGCCTTTCTCTGTTCAATATAATTTGCAGTAGCTACTTCCCACTCGTGTCGAAGCCCTGACCAGTCAATACATTCAAATTGGTCAATTCTGTCTCCAACCAGCTTATCGAATCTCTTCCTGGCACCGGAGGGCAAATTGTTGTAGGTATAGCCTCTTTCATTAAAAAAATCTTCAATGCATCTGTTGATGTTGCTGTCCATAGCTTTTGGGGGTAGCTTTACAACATATCCGTCGATGAAGAACAGTTGGTTTGTTTCATTGTTGTATCCGCAGATTAGATCAAGAGGGAAATATTTACCAAGAATCTTGACCCATTTATTATCTTCACTTACCTTTAAAAAACGCACTTTTCCTTCAAGTCTGTGCTTGTATGGTCTGAATTTCATCCCGGAGATAACCTTTATTCTCTCCTTCAGTCCAATATATTTATCAAGATGAGGTGTGATTCCAAAAGTGGATATAAACCAATTTTCACTATCGGAACGAATATCTGAAAAAAACGACCTTGCTGCGGATAAAAAGTTGATTCTTTTGCGGTTTTTTTGCTTTTTGCTCAACTTGATCCTGGACCCTCCCCACTTAATGACATCCCAGAACAAATCTATAAATGGAAGTACAAACGTAATGGGAAACATAAGATGGTCCATAAGTGGTCTCACATCCACATGAATCAGATCTCCTATAAAAAAAGTCAGATATGTCCCTGCCATAAAGCTCAAAAAACATTCTGCCAAAAAAAGAAAGACAAAAGGAAATACCCATGTAAGCCTGTCTAATTCAGTTCCATCCATCATGCGCAAAAAGATTTTTCTAAGCATAAAAACTCCTGTGATGATACCGTCTCAAATACCTTTGCAAATTTGTCTTACTATCATATAGGCTACATCAGTGGCAAAGTCAATATGTTTTATGCCAATATTACCTTTTTCCCATCCAGGGAATACTACGAACTGTCCTTATCGGCTATCTGGATATGTGATCTTGCTGCTACTTGCATGAGGGTACCCAATGGATTCCGGACTTTTGAAATAATTTTTCGCAAATCCTCACTACAAAAGAAATAAAAAAACATTTAGAAAAGCTATAAAGTATTTTCACTCTTTCATCGATATAGTTATCGGACACACAAAAAGAACATTCCAATGGCCAAGAGAATGAAACAAATAAGATGATTAAATGGAGGTTTTCTCTTATGTATATGTACGAACTGTTTCTTTCAAATGATGTAAATGGCAAAAAGGTTCACTTCATCCAGACTAATCACAAAGTGGGCAACCTTGACAAATGGCTTAAAAAGCTCGTAAAAGATAATACAATCACTGAAGACATTGCAAATGCAGTAACTTTTGTTTGGTAATATATGGCTGCTTAATCACAAGACATAAAAATTTATATTTTAGTTGCAGCTTGTGGAGATTCCGAAAGGAATCTTCTTTTTTTACTTCGTATGTTTTAGGGTACAAACAGACAAATAGAGGTACACATTTCTGTTTACTCACAAAACACCTACAATCAAAGAGATGTATCCAACTATATTTATTACTGAATGTAGTGACATTGAGATATATGGATTCTTCTTTGTCATATAAAATGATGTTAAGAATAGTGCCGGTATAAGATAATAAAAAAATTCTAGTGGTCTGACTATATGAATGCAATCAAACATCACCACCGAGACCAGAAACAGCAACACCTGCGCAACTGCTTTTTTAGGTTTGCCAATAATTGCATATCTGAATACCAGCTCTTCGATCACCGGAGCAAAAATGCATCCCTGGATCACGGTCAGATAGGTCGGAACCACTGTCATCTGTTCTTTCACACTATCATTATTCTGAGGAAGAATATCCCATCCAAAATAACTGCTTCCCCACAGAAGCAACCCCGTTAATAGTAAATCCAAAATCAGCCATATCAGCAATTTAACATAAAAGGATTTAGTTTTCAGTATAGAAGAAAACTCCTTCCATTCTGATCTGATCTCTTTCCAAAAAATGGCAATGATCAAAGGAAATAAAATAACATATACCAGAAATGAATCCCATTCAGGCACTATGTAGCCTTTGAGCAATTCCCACAATCCAAAATTTATCAGGTAAAAAGATGCGATAGCCAATAATCTCTTCAAGTTAACACCTCTTATCATACTTCCAATAAGAGCTGCACTCCTAATAACCGGAATGCAGCCCTTTTCTTTATCAAATTATTCTGTTTACTTCACAGTAGCATTTGTCTGCTTCTTTATATTTCTTACAAGCTTCTTTTTCGCCTGTCCCTTAACTCCTTTAACATAAATAGTTACCCCTTTGGGAAGCTTTCTGAACGCTTTCTTGCCAACTGTCAGAGACTTATTGGCCTTAATTGTAACCTTCTTTAGCTTCTTGCATCCATAGAAAGCTTTCTTTCCAATCGTCTTAACATTGGAACTAATCGTCAGGTTCTGTAGCTTTTTATTGCCTTTGGCTGCGCTGTCAGCGATTGCTGTTACAGGATATGTTGCGCCGCTAACGGTAACTTCGTTTATGATAGCCTTTTTAACCGGTCCGATCTTAGTAACTGTGGCATTTCCATCAATACCGATATTATAAGTGATACCATCTACATCTACAGTCATCGGAAGCGCTGCGCTATCTACGGTTTTTGACTTGGAATCGCCCTTACCTGGCTTTCCTTCGCCATTACTATTTCCCGGCGCATCCCCGTTTTCCGCATTACTATTATCACCGGGGTTATCATCCACATATTCTACATCTTTAAACTGATTTCTGTAGGATTCTCCAAGTTCCTCTGCCTTGTAATAATTCATACCGTTTTCATCAGCATACAGTAGACCATAAAATGAGGAAATCGTATTATAATCTGACATTACCGATTCGAAAGATATGGCATAGACGTAATTTGCTTTGGGATCAAGACCGTATATCATACAATTTGTGTAATAAGAGTCAATACAAATACAATTCCGCTTATCCATCCTGCGTGCTTCATCATAGCTGGCAATAACCTTGCTCTCATTATAATAATTTGGAAGCTTAGCGTAGCCTATTGTTATTCGCAAGTCTCTTGTTCGCCAGGCTTCACAGTTATTTTTAGTCCAAAGCTTTGCAAAATGTTCTTTCATAAAGGGTTGTGAATAATAAGCACTGAGCGCCTTTCCCCAATCAAGATAAGCCTCTTTTCCGTTTCTCTTTACCAGCACATCATACATGAACGGTTTCTTCGTCTGTCTATCTTTTAATGCCCAGATATCATAAGGCCCGTTATCTCCCTCAGTGAAAACATTCGATTTATAAAAATAGCAAATTGAACTACTACCTCCAGATTTGTATTTTTGTCCACACTTAAACATTACCAAATAATGCGTATCACTCTTAAGGTTCTTAAAAGTATATGACTTTTTGCTAAAATCCACCCTAACCGGACGTGCATCCGCCTTTTTAATCGCTTCTCTGACATTCGGTCCATAATTTTTTAATGAACCATATTTTTTCCTGTCTTCATCAGGGTCAAAATTTTTTTCTTCTACAATTGATAGACATATCTTTTTTTCATTTTTTGCAGGTACAATCTGCCAATCTTTATCACTTGGCTGATCCCATTTTATTGTAATAGAGTTCTTTGTCGTTTCAAAATTAAAACTGTAATCACTATAACCAAAACTACTTAATTCATAAACCGAGGAGTCACTTTTTATATCCTCACGCCAATCAGTTACCGGCTTAGGTTCAGGCGCTTTGAAAAGATTCGAATCATCATAGTTTTTTGTCTTTACTCCCTGCACCAATGAATAAACATGATACTTCTTAGTAGTCTTTTTTCCAGAAATAAAATATGAAGCACTAACATCAAATCCAAATACAACTGTATACGAATGATCCGGTTTAAGTCCTCTCAAAGAATAATTGTACTGATTTATCATTAGTGCATATTCACCTGTTCCGGTCATATTCTTTGCGTTTTTAATTGCCGCATCTTTCCCATCTGCTTCATCAGCATAACCAACAGTTACGTTACTGATAGAACAGGACACAGCGCCTTTTTTTTCATTATCATGTTCTATTTCCGAGAAAAGGCCTTTTAAATCGAAATCGGCAGTGGTTCCTGTAGTTCCCAGGACAGAAGCTTTAGCTGAAGCAGCTCCGTTTGTAGTATATGCTTCTCGCAAATCATAAGATCTTTCGCCAATTCCATTCACTTTTCCTTTAAATGTATGATCCACAGTAATCATCATACGATAGCCTGTACCCGGCTTAAGGTTTGTAATAGTATGTCTTTTCGTATTACCATTAAAATTAATAGATATTCCCTTTTGATTATTAAGCACATTATAATCGCATGGAATTTCCATATACTTTATATTGGCACTATTAAATTTCCACGAAGTAACGCCCTTCTGTTTCCACTCATTCATGAGCTCCCGGTAATCATCACTCCAGTCAACTGTAATGGAATTATCTGTGGCATCCGCAACATACATTGCCTCTGCTTTTAACGGAATGAATATAACCACCCAAAAAAGTGCAATTATAAACCCCAATAATAAATTGCAAAATACTTTTTTCATAAATGATTTCCCCAAATCCCTTTCTTAATATTAGTCTCCTCAAAATGTGATTATAGCAAACCAAAAATAAAAATGACAGATACTTTATCAGTATCTGTCATGGAAATGATGTTTTTCACCATCTGCTGCTTTCTTTAAACTGTTCATTGTGTTCTTTTCTTATTTCGCGCCATTCTTTTCTGCTTTCATTCAGCTGAGTACCGGCAAAATCCAGAACTTCTTTTTTAGAGCCACTTCTTTTTCCTGAAAAATAGCAGGCTGACCAGTACTATTAAAATGCTGATCGCAATAACCGCAGGATATCCCCATCTCCATTCAAGCTCAGGCATGTATCTGAAATTCATTCCATACCATCCGACTATAAGCGTCAAAGGAAGAAAAATTGTTGTAACTACTGTAAGCACAGTCATAATCCTATTCTGTTTTATATCAAGATGGGCCTTGTAAAGATCCCTAATCTGCATGGTATAGTCCCTGATCGCTGTTGAAGTATCATGCAATCTGTCCATTCTGTTAAGAAACAGCCTAAAATATCTGAGATTTTCCTGTTTGAAAAAGCTGTTCTCATTTTCTTCTAGTTCCTGTCCCAAATCCATAAGTTGTTCGTAATGAATTCGAAGATCTCGGATATTGCTCCTTATCTCATTAACCCTGCCGGATGCTATTTTTTCATCTTCATTAAGTATGGCATTTTCCATAGCATCAAGCTCTTTGTCATAACGTTCCATGAGGCGTAGGTCATCCTTTACTATCTGGTCAAGAAAATCGTAAAGAAATCTCTCTAGCGAAGGCATACGCCATTTTTTTGTGTTCTTAATACTTTTTATCAAATTTCCTGCAGCACCGGAATCATCAATAAATACGATTCCCTTTTCATCAAGAGCAAAGGCGAATCTGCTGCTCTCGCCTGACATATTTGCTCTGTTGGGAATTACAAATGAGCCTGTAAGTGAGTCATAATTCACTTCTGCCTTTGTAGTCAGGATATCTTTATCCTCTATATCCATATCAATTCCCATATCAAATATGCCACTGCAATTTCTCCATTCCTCAAATGTAAGAATTGCAACATACTGATCTTTTGCGTTCTTTATCTCTTCTGCCGTAACTTCTTCCAGCATTTCTTTAATCAGATAAAACATCGGTTTTCCTTCCCATTACACTAGTGGCTTATTATCAAAAACGGGTTTCTTCTCAACACGTTTGTCCATCAGATATCCGATAATAATGCCGATTATAACACCCGCCAGGGTTCCAAGCTTCAAATTCGCTATCAAAATTCCAATGATAAATCCTGCACACATGCCGATTATCAGATAAAGTCCGGTCCACCCGGTCTGCTGTTTTTTCATGGAGTAGTGATCCTTGCCGTCCTTAGTTTCGCGGCGTACATAGCCTGCTTTCTCCAGACCTCTTACGTAGTTATCATCTTCATGTCTGCAGACTGTGCTAATCTCCTTAATGTCCTTGAATTTAAACACAAATCTCGCCATCGTGAAGAAAATCTCCGCTATGTAGCCTGATGTGTTATGCGTAGCATCAAGCTCAAGACTGAGCTCAAGTTCTCCATGAAAAAGTGCATGCTCAAAGCGAAGATGACCCACGGTGTTTGTGTCGACTTCCGCCTGGTTCGTGGTCTCTTGATTGGTTTTCTTTTTCGGACTGATTGCCCAATCCTCACCCCAAAGCTTCTTTTCATTGGACGGCTGTATATAAAAATGCTTGGTTTCTATCGGAAACATGCCATCACTCATACCTCATTACCTCCTACTTCTAGTCAGAATGCAACTTCATTGTCCTGGGCTAAATCAAATACCATACGGTAGCAATCAAGAGCCTGGGAATTCCTTCTTTTATATCATAAATCGTAAAATACCAGTTTCCAAGACCCATCTTGTGATGTTCTGGAACTGTTTTGAAAAGTATTTCAGCTGTCAGCAACAAGAATATATCAAAAAAAATGAGCGGTATGTCTTACACACCGCTCATATAAAATGTTTCTTCTTTGAAACTAAAACGCTTACTTGACTTTTATGCTCTTTTTCTTACTCCACTTAGAATATACAATTCCACCGTCCGTTTCTTTATAAGTCCTTATGCGAAGATAATATTTCTTTCCGGATTTAAGCTTTTTTATAGTCTTTTTGGTAGTCTTAGCCTTGCCTATTTTTACCGTCTTTACGTTTTCTTTAAATTTCTTATTGGTGCTGTACTGGATTTCGTATCCTTTAATACCCTTGGATTGTTTCTTCCAGGAAACCGTGATGGCTTTTTTCTTGGCAGTAAGTTCAGATATAGAAGTTTTCTTCTGGTTACTGTCTATAACTTCATCAATTACGGCTGTACTTCCATTACTTGCGGCATCTCCTGCACCTAAGTCGGTATTATTGTCTGTGTTTATTATCTCAGGATTATTCACTTCGCTACTCTCAGTACCTTCACCGTCTGCGGAATCATCTGATGTTTCACCCTCAATTCCTGCACCTTCTCCGGAATCATCATTCTCAAGAGCCTTTACCAGATAGAGTTTTATATCTCCTACTGCAAAAGTAACGCCGTTAGCATCAACAGGGGCATTTACATAATATTTTACGGTTACACTATGATTATCTACTGTAAGTTTTTCTTCGAGAAGCCGATCCTCTACAACTGTATCTTCTGTGTCAATAGAAGCTGATTTAACCTCATCATCCCCTGAAGAAAGCGCCATAACTGCGCTGTTCATATTGCTCTTAACTTTAATATCATTTGAGAAGGTATAAACTCCATTTGGTATATCCGGGATCGTATATGAGAACACTGAATTATAACCATCCTTTGACCAGGCAACTAATTTCCCATTTTCTGTCCAGGGTGAAAAGCCCTCAAAGTTCCATCCTTCGGTACCCATTTCTGCAAAATCCCAGCGCCATATCACATTGTCATAGTGCTCCTCTTCAGGTCCATCATTATTTTCTACCTCAAGTCCAATAGAATACTCTGAACTTTCTGCTATAGTTTCTCCGTCAGGATAATACGCTCCTGCTTTTACTATAATATCATCACCATTAAAAATTCCTGCATCTGCTGCAAGTTCAAAGCTCCAGCTGCCATCTTCGTTTACAGGTACGTTGTACTTTCTTTTACCGACAGACACTGTTACATACTCCACGTAATCTGCAGTCCCTGTAATTGTATACGGAAACTCCGTAACCAAACCAGAAAGATCATCAATTGTAACGCGTGCTTTTTCAGTGAGATCCTCCACAAAGTTAGCGCCCTTTAAGTCGTCCACATAGAGTGTTCCAGTGGTAATGACGCCTGTCTGATTAGTATAAATTGAAACCGACTTAAGATTTTGTGAGCTGTTTATGGGCTGCGGTGTTCCTGATGTTGCCCAATCAGGCTGAATGATCTTGGTAAAGGGCATGTACAGAAGCATGGGGCCTTTTCCTGTCATATATCCTGTGTAGTCATAGGTAGATGTGTCAGTCTCCATCTGAACTTTGATCTCATTTCCCGAGCCATCAGAGTCCAGAAACATGGTAAACCCGTCATATCCGCCAAGGTTAAGCATATCCATATTCTTGGTTGCTCCGGCATAGCCCTTTCCGTCGTAGTCATAATCTATTTTCAGGCCGTAGGCACCCTCGTACTTGTTCACCGAATCCAATGAGAGGTTGAACTTACCACCGTTTGTATTCCTGGAATAAGCCTGATTTAAAATTGTATTTGATCCGCTGTATCCCTCAAAGTCATCAACCTTAGCAGATGAATTTGCATACACGCTGTCAATATAAATGACCTTTTCATTTTCATCAAATGAGTATTCAAGCGCAATACCATAGTTACCGGTATAGACATATCCGGCATCAAGAGATATATGTCCCTCACCGTTTCCTGCATAACCGCTGCTCTTTATTACAAACTGTGCCTCTGTGACACCAGACCAGTTAAAATCTCCATCTTTAGTGAGGATAAGTTTTTTCATCTCAGCGCCGCCGCTTAAAAGTACGGAATCACTTTCCCATACGTGCTTCTCATCATCAAAAAGTCTTACCTTCAGCTCATTTGCACTGTTGTCTGGTTTTACCCATAAATAAATACTATCGAAGGCAGTGTAATCAATTCCTCCAAGATCCTTAGTAAAAGTGATTTCTCCTTCACTACTATTGATTCTATAAACAGCATTAAGACTATCATTAGATCCGACGTAATATTCGCCATCCTCAATAATATTTGCGGGAGAAGCATCTGCAAGGGGTATCATCTTTTTGCCGCTTGATATCTCAACCAGTTTGACAAAAACTTCTCCGGCGCTATTTTCAGGAATAGTCACTCTGATCACTCTAACCGCCTGAGATACATTTAAATCACCATATACTATATTTTCTACATGATCACCGGCTGATGAAGTAAGCTCTTTAGCAGGGTTAAATGTTACACCATCAAATGAGTATTCAACTATAGCTCTTTTTCCATTAAGAGCTGCTGTACTTACACGAAAGGCATTTATATCATCGCCCGTTTTATATATGATAGAACCCTTCTCGGGGACTGAGCTGGTAAGTCCTCTGATGCCTTCAGCTTCCCCCACAATAAGACCCGGATCCTTGGACACATAGTAAGGATCTGAGTTCTCACCAAAAGTCGCATCCTGGATCATCATATTTGTTCTTACTTTACCGGATCCACTGTTATCGTTATAGGAATTGCCTCCATTTTTATAAGTTATCTCAATGCTATCCAATTTGCAGCTGCTGTTACCTTTCAGATAAATTCTGCTATAATAGTAAGCTCCGTTTGCTGTTATTGAAGATGCGCTGTAAAGGTTACTTCCTGCCTCATGGTTTAATCCAATTTCCTCATAAAAAATTCCATCTGAAGATACCATAAGTTTTGGTTCTGCGCCTTCTGAGAATTCGCTGACAGCCTGAACCTTCACCTCTTCCACAGGTATTATGGATGAATATTCTATATAGCCCTCCTCTGAACTCTTGTTAACTATAGTGCTTCCTGAATGTTCAACGTTAGCTGAATGGTCATTGCTGTAGGTGCGTCTGATCTCTGTAGGATTTTGGTCATTACTTGAAACTGCTATAAGGTCCAGCTCGTCCTTCACAACATGCTTTACATTCTCTACCACTACAATGTTTGACCAGGGACCAACTCCTGATTCGTTGCAGGCACGAATCCTATATGAATAGGTCTTTCCATCGACTGCGGTCATATCATGGTATCCCGCTATGCAGTCATGCGTCTTATCCTCCCAGTTTCTGCCAGAATCATAAATGTAATCATCAGCACCTGCGATAGTCTCAAAAAGCTCGGAATCCTGATCCGTAACGTTCCCCTCCGCTCTCTGGATTTCGTACCAGGCACCTCCGACAACGCCTCTCCACTTAATGTCTCCAACCGATCCTTCAGCAAAAGAATTGTCGTGTGGAGTTCCGTTTTCAGAATAAAGAAGTGGTGCCTCATCTGTCTCAGGAGCAGGTATTGGAATTGTAACGGCTTCCTCATAATTCGATGCAGCCCCGTTTGCAATCTGTGCATAAGCATAAATTGAACGAATTATTTCTGTCTCACCGTAGTAATTACCTGACTCAAAGCCCGGCCAGTGATAAGATGCCCAGAATCCATCCTCATTATGGAAATAGTAGCCAAAGCCGTCCTTGTGGGCTCTTAAACTCCACATCATTATTCCATTGGTGTCATTTTCAACTCCCTTTTGAAAGACATCAATACAGGGACCAGCTGTAACCTTTGCACCAAATTCGCCAAGGATGAAAGGTTTCCCTGCAGCATGAGCAGATTTTGTATCTTCCTCGCATCTTTGGGCATAATTGCCCTCATAGTAATGTGCTCCAAGAATATCAGCTAAATTCTCTTCTCCCAAAGATCTGGGTGACATAGACATTCTTCCATCAAGCACCAGATGATTCGTATCAATACTTTTTACATGCTCTACCACCTGATTTGTCCATGCTATGAGTTCATCATCTCTTTCCACCTGGCTTCTGTTTCCCATCTCATTTCCGGTTTCCCAGCAGAGAATCGCGGGATCATCCTTATACTGAACGCCTGTCACTGTATTGGTTCTAGTCAAAAGATGAGTGATCATCTGTTTAAACAAATTCATGCACTTCTCACTGCTGTAGAATTTCCAGGCCCAATCCTGAAAGCCTGACTGAGAAGGGGCATTGCCGTCTGACTCTCCTGCCAGCCACACATAGCCATCTATTCCGCCTATCCAATGCCAATGGTCAACAAAGGGAATAACCACCCTTATACCATACTGATTGGCTTTAGCCAGTACATCGTCAAGGCTGTTTAGTGCATCCTCATTAAAGGTGAGATTACCTGCTTCATCTACGCCTGTAACGTATGCTTTTGTACTATTTTCTCCATTGAAAACAGGGATAGTGTAGGTTCTTGTGACATTTCCTCCCATTGCCCTGAAAGTTTTCATGGCATTTGCATGCTCCCATGGTGTATCGCTTGTAGCCTGTGGATAATTCAAAGAGACAAATCTAAGCTCTCTGTCACCATCCATAAGCTTCGTCCCATCTACTGTTATAAAATTATTAAATCCGCCTCCCTGCGGGGTCTCTTCTGCTCTGACATCCATGTGTGTAAACGATGTCATAAGCAGGCATAGTGATACTATGAAACAATATAACTTTTTAAAATACCTCATGTACTCCTCCTAAAACTGTTTATTACACAGATTCAGTTTTTGATAAACTCCCCAATCCGTGTTTCCCTAATACTTGAAATAACCAAATCTCTCTTTATCACTTCCCTTCTTTATATATAATTAGCTAAATATAGTGGACATATTAACTTAAATAAATGATTGTATTAGCTAATTAAATTAGGTAAAATAACTTAAATGTTTTATTTTTTAAATTATATTTGCTGAGTTATTTGGCGTCTAATATGTAATTTGTTATGTACCATATAACATCAGTGCTATATAGGAAGAGTGTTTATGGAATTACTTCAACTGAGATATTTTTGCGAAATTGCAAAGGAAGAAAATATATCTAAAGCCAGTAAAGTTCTGCATGTTGCGCAGCCTTCACTTAGCAGGTCACTGGCCTGTCTTGAGGAAGAGTTGGGGACTAAGCTGTTTGAGCGCGAAGGCAGAAAGCTTAGATTGAATCATAAAGGGGAACTATATTATAAGAACATCAGAAATGCTCTTGGAATCATTGATAATGCAAAAAGTGAGCTCTTAGACAACTGCGCCATGCCCTGTGGTCATCTTACCCTCGTTATTTTGGCAGGTTCAAACATAGTGCCTGAGCTTCTGGTGGAATTTCATAAGCATTACCCACATATATCTCTTAATCTTAAACAGCAGACATCCCATAATATACAACAGGTAAGGGATTTTGACTTTGTTATATCTGCTACTCCCGGAGATTATAAGGGGCTCACTAACATTACCTTACTTGAAGAGGATATAGTTATAGCCGCAGACAGAAATCATCCGCTGGCAGTTTCTTCAGAAATAAGTCATAGTGAGGACAATAAAGATTGCTATATTACTTCTTACAGGGAGATTGACCTTATTGAAGCAAAACCCTATCAGTTTGTATCCTATTCGAAGGGCCCAAGTATTCGCGATCTTATAGATCATCTGTGTGAAATGGCAGGATTTATGCCTGATATAGTATTGGAAAGCGACAGTCCCGACACATTTAAAAGCTTTGTACAGTCTAAGGTGGGAATAGCCCTTCTGCCCTACCAGACTCATAAATCCTTTTTCACACCTATGATCACACCGATTTTCATTAAGTCCCCCGTGTGCAAAAGGACTATATTCCTGTCGTATCCTGAAGATCAGTATCTTAGTAATGCTTCAAAACGTTTTATGGAATTTTGTGTAGATTTTTTCTCGAAGATCAGATAGTAAATGTCGCACCAAAAGCCATTATGGCTCTTCTGTTACACATATTTATGATGGAAAGACTTTCAAGAAGTTGTGAATATATCTTTTGAATAGCTACATCCTTTTGCTCTTTTCTTACCTCTGCTTTTCTTGTATCCTGAATATCGTTAAATTTCATGTTGTATTCCTCCTCATCTGAGTATTGGTTGTTTGTGTTGTCCTTATGTCTGTATTATGCTTCTTTTTAACATATGAAAACACAATATCCATTTGGATTTATACCAAATGATTTGTTTTTAATGAGGAATACATTCAATATCTACATTATTTGACTTTCTTTCCCAATTAAAATATCCGCCGGCGTCAAACTGCTCCATTATCAGATCTGCCGTCGGACCGACACAATAGACCGCTTCATTTTCCTTCATGAAGACACCGACATCTTCGATTGAAGGATCCTCACTGCTGAAATTATCATCCCAGCTACGCTTTGCATGGTAGCCATTAAAGTCACCATATCTGTAAGGCTTCATCTTTTCAAGCCAAAGAGAACTATCCCAAATAATTACCAGTGTAACGCCTTTATCTCTTAGAACCTTCTGTATCTCAGAGCTGTAAGCCTCCCTTACTGTTCCGGCACAAAAGCCGTTATAGATTGTTATATACACCTGATAATCAGAGGTCACATTAAAATAGTCTTCATAGTGGGCATTGCTGTAAGTTTTTCCTACATACACTTCCCACCCTCTTTTCTTTAGTAAATCAGCTATCTGTAGTTTTAATTCATCACTTCCGCCATCCGCGTTTATCCATGCTTTCATCAGCTTATTTTCTCCACAACGCACAACTCACCATTAAAGATGGATGTCGGTCCTGACCTGAACTCTCTACACATTCCTCATGACAGGAATGTCGTTGACACCATCATAGGTTATTTCATATGACAATCCACGTTCAACAAGAACCTTTAAAAAAGATTCAATGTATACCTTATTATCCCAGTCTTGATCTATGGTAATATAAAAAGCATCGTCCATTGCCGCAAGGACAGCCTGGAAGCCAAGTCCGTATGCATCAACATCTGTATAGAAGCCCGTTATGTACTTTGCCATATCTCCGTACTGCGCCCTTCCAACATATGTAACCGATGCAGTCTGAATCCTTTTCATCTGATCAGCAACGATTCCGGCAAAGAACTGCTTGACACAGGTAAGCGGAATCAGCGTAAGTAGCCTTAGCATTTTGCAGTACTTCATGGTATTTTTTTGAATCAGACGTTCATCAGAATAGCGTATTACAGTTCCTCTGCATATAGTCCCTTGCGTTTCAAAATCTTTTGTTCGGATTTTATCATTGTACTGAATATAAATCTGAGAAAATGTACTGCTCCTTGTGACCTTAAATCCCATTGCCGGTCGTAGATTAACGGGAATTCCTATTGAAATCATACGGTCAGAGTCACCGTGAATACGGTATATTGCATCCGCAACCATCAGAGCAACTGCAGTCACCGGAGATCCATCAGCTGAAGAACAGTACTTCATAAGGTCTTTCTGTGGAATCCTTAATTTGAAGCTTGATCTGTTGCCTGATTTGACAAGCCCCATCTTATTAAGTTTCATCACATTACTGCTAGTCTTCTGTGAAGGCGGTGCATCATAAAAACGCCTTTTTTCAGCTTTGCACCTTTTATAGTACTCCAGATAGGCGTCCAGATATTCTTCATCGAGAATATCGCCGTCATAATGAGCTTGGTTCGGAAAGCTGATATCTTCATCGTATCGTCTTTTGCAATAGAAATATACCAGGGCTTCAACCAGGGCATAAAGCCCGGTGCCATCCAGCTGACCATGCCATACATTTACATATATGGAATTCTCATAATAAGAAAAAGCAATCAGTTGATCATTGCTCTCTGTGCCGTTAAGCGGTATTGCTACATCTGAATGTACCACCACCCACGGCTTATTATTTTCAGTATAGTAAAATTCCTTGATATTCTTTTTTAGAGAAACCTTTAAATATTTAAAACGCTCCTCGAGCTGCGCTACTGCTTCCTTCAAGCACTTCTCATCAATACTGTCCCTAAGCTCTACCTTCATACGAAGTGTAAAAGACAGCTCATCTGTAAGTCCATAACAATCAGACGATCCAAAAATTTTAATCTTCTTCATGTAAATGCTCTTTCCACATCTTATCTTAGGTAAATCAAGTTTTAGAGATGCTATATATTTCTATTAATTTTACTATATTCCGTCCCATGTTACTCTTAAATATGTATTAAATCTCCTGAAGCTTAGCTATTTTCTCAGCAACTTCATTGTCCTGGGTTAAATCAAATACCATGCGGTAGCAATCAAGAGCCTGAGAATAATCACCTGCACTTTCAGCTTCGCCACCGGCTCTGAATAACAAAGCGAGGGTGACAGAATTTGCTTCCGTTGGGATATTACTCTTTTTTAGCTTTTTCTGAAGGTCTTCTATGTTCTTCTTCTCAATTTTTTTATTAAGAGCCTTTTCAAGAAATTTCAGCTCTTCTTCTGCCTGCTTTGTTTCGTCAAAGAGCTGGCTGTACATATAACAGGCTGACGCAAGGTCAGGATTATACTTTTCAAGATAATACCATCCCAAATTCCTGTAATACGCTCCCATCTCTGCTCTTGTGCAGCAGAAATTGTAGGAATCCAGAGTATACGTATATTCTCCCTCTATGTCGCCAAGCTGTTTACAGCATGAAATAATTGAAAGAATAGTTTCCATATCCACAGGATTTTCAAAATGAGCTTTTATCCATTCCTGCTGAGCTTTTGCAATATCTCCTAAGTTCATGAGTTTCTTCGCTTTTTCCTTGTGCTCCAGTGCATTATCTGTATCTGATAAGATATATTCCTTGCCATTGGATAAAAAGTATTCATACAGAAAGATTTCTGATATATGATTTAAGCATACTTTCATAACGCTGTTGTTTGCTGTCATTAGCTTTTTCTCCTGTCATTGATTTCCACGCTCATTTTGCTACCCTCGCCTGTATACGCCTGTCAATTCTTGAACAGTATTTTCTGTTCTCATTCGGTCTCTGAGCTGCAACTTTTTCTCATTGTGGTAAAGAAGTACCGCACTGATTATCACTAGCACAAAATAGAATATAAGTCCGGCAATTGATGCTCCCTTAGCATATTCAGATGAAGTATACCACTGAGCATCACTACCTTTCGCGTTTGCAGAGTCAGGATTCTGATATACAGTCACAGTATCTCCGATATCATATTCAGTTCCCGGAATTTTATATTCCCCGTTTTCATTAATTCCTTTCATATAATAGGAATTCCCGCTTTTCCCGCCATTTCCGGTCTCGTACTTATCAACTATAACTACTTCCTGTGAAATGATTTTTGTATTTCCAAATACTTCCGCACTATATGTGAATGTTCCCCAAATGCTAAATAGTAAAAGTGCGGTAAAAATTATTCTTTTGATATTGCCGTTTTTAGTTTTTTTCATATTTAATCTCCCAATACTATTCTGCATATGTTAAATACAAGTCGCCATGATAACATGACCATAAGTCCATTTTGTGAACTCTGTAAAAAAAGATGATGCACTGCCGCAAAAAACAATGCATCATCATTTTCAAAAATATTTCTTTTATCATGGAAGACCTTATATAATTACATATGATCAATCTCTGAAGGTAATCTTACCTGTTACATGATCCATTCCATCAACTATTGCAAGAGATTCGAGTTTGTAACCTAAGTTTCTGATTGTCTGTCCACCCGGCTGGAAGCCCTTCTCTATAGCTATGCCAATGCCTGCTACAGAAGCATTAGCACTATTTATTATAGATATCAGCCCTTGCAGAGCACATCCATTTGCCAGGAAATCATCAATGATAAGCACCTTGTCATTCTCATCAAGGAACTTTTTTGATACGATCACATTATTCTTGTTTTTGTGGGTAAAAGACTCCACTTCTGCAGTATACATTTCGCCATCAAGATTGACACTCCGTGTTTTTTTAGCAAATACCACAGGAACATGAAAATGTCTTGCTGCAATGCAGGCGATGCCTATACCTGATGCTTCAATAGTAAGAATCTTATTTATCTCAACTCCTTCAAATCTTTTTGCCCATTCTGCACCCATCTTGTCAAAAAGCTCAACGTCCAATTGATGATTTAAAAAACTGTCCACCTTTAGTATGTTGCCCTCTTTAACAACACCGTCTTTTATAATTCGCTCTTCAAGAAAATTCATCTCTCTACCTTCTTTGTTTTTTAATTCGGATTAAAAGTTCTTTATCTTTCTTCGCGGAAGTAATTGGTCCCAAGGCTCTTTGGTGGCTGATCTTCCTTTTTGTTTCTCATACTGGTAAAAACAAGTACCACAAGAGTTACAATATATGGAATCATCTTATACAGCTCTTTGTATTCTGTGTGTGTTCCAGAAGGAAGATACAAGTATAAAATGTAAAGCCCTCCGAAAAGTATTGATGAAAAAATACCTACATCAGGTTTCCATATCGTAAAGATAACGAGTGCAATAGCAAGCCACCCTCTGTCACCGAAAGCATCATTTGACCACACACCACATGCATAATCCATTACATAGTATAAACCACCAAGTCCTGCTATCATACATCCAAGGCATGTTGAAATATATTTGTATTTTTTTACATCTATTCCGGCTGCATCTGCTGCTGCAGGATCTTCGCCAACAGCGCGAAGGTGAAGCCCTACTCTTGTCTTCTTAAGCACATACGCACAGATTAAAGCAATAATAATTGCAACATACGCCAGAAATCCGTATGAAAAGAACACTTTGCCAAACCATCCTGTTTTCGATGCAAAAGGCAGTGTCCTACTAAAATAGGCAGAGGTGGCTGACAGTGAAATGGATGGAACATCTGCACCTGCAAGCTTTATCAAAGAGCCGCCGAAGAAATTTCCAAAACCTATGCCGAACGTAGTCATGGCAAGGCCTGTAACATTTTGATTTGCTCTTAAGCTGACAGTCAGAAAGCAATATAACAACCCCATCAAAAGAGAACCTGTCAGTGCACAGATAAGAGGTATAAAAATCGCAAGGAACCCATTCAGCTCTCCTGACGCAGCTGACTGTTCATAGAAAAAAGATCCTATTACACCGCTTATTGCACCGACGTACATAACACCGGGGATTCCCAAATTCAGATTTCCTGATTTTTCTGTGATTGTCTCACCTGTACTTCCAAGCAACAGAGGAACGCCCTGCTGTACAGCTCTTGGTATAAATGTAACCAGACTAAACATTATGCGTTCTCCTTTCCCAAATCTTTACGTACAACGATTTTATATCTGATAAAAAACTCACATCCAATTATGAAGAACAGAATAATTCCGGTCAGAATATCAGCAAAACTCTGATTAAGTTCAAATGCAGTGGATATTTCACTGGCACCTCTGTCCATGAAAATGATCATAAGGCTGGTGAATATCATAGCAACCGGGTTAAACTTTGCAAGCCATGAAACCATAACACCTGTAAAGCCCTGTCCATCAGAAATTGTTGTGGTTATTGTGTGGTTGATTCCCCCCACTAAAAGAAGACCTGCCAGTCCGCATATTGCACCGGACAACACCATGGTTCTTATTATGACCTTCTCAACATTGATTCCTACATATCTGGCAGTATTCTGACTTTCGCCAACTACTTCTATCTCATATCCGTGCTTGGTATATTTCAGATAAATGAACATTCCAATAGTAACAACAGCAGCAGCAATAATACTTAAAAGATACTTATTGCCAATGCTCGGAAGCCAGCCCATATTTGTATTCTGGTTAATTATACCAATCTTGCCCGATCCCTTAGGAACCTCCCAAACTATAGTAAAATATGCCACAAGCTGCGTAGCAATATAGTTCATCATCAGTGTTGAAAGTGTTTCATTAGTGTTCCACATGGCTTTAAACAGCGCCGGAATTACTCCCCATACAGCACCCGCCAATAAGGAAGTAACTATCATAAGAATAATTATGGCACCATTTGGAAGCTTGTCTGATAGTGTGATCATACATGCTGCCGCTGCAAGACCTCCTATCAAGACCTGTCCTTCACCACCGACATTCCAAAACTGCATTTTAAATGCAGGTGTCAGTGCCAGAGAAATAATAAGAAGAATGGCTACATACTGCAGCGTTATCCAGGTTTTTCTCTGAGTACCAAATGCACCTTTAAAAATTGTTGCAAATATGGATATGGGATTGTCACCTGTGCAGACCATAGTAATTAGTGCACATAATGCCAAAGCTGCTAAAATTGCGATTATTCTTATAGCCCACGCTTCCCTGCTGCGGATATCTGACCTTTTTACTATATGAAAACGAGGCTCTTTTGTTTTCTGTTCCATTATGAAGCCTCTCCTTTCTGTGTCATCATTGATCCCAAGGTATATTTATCGGTAGTCCTGCCATCTACAATTCCGGTAACTTTGCCACCGCAAAGAACAAGAATTCTATCGCAGAGCTCAACAAGAACATCCAGATCTTCACCTACAAAAAGCACGGCAGCTCCTCGTTCTTTCTGCTGGTTGATAAGATCATATATCTGATAGGAAGAACTGATATCAAGTCCCCTTACCGCATATGCAGTCAGCAAAACCTTAGGTCTTGAGGATATCTCTCTTCCAACAAGAATCTTTTGTACGTTTCCGCCGGAAAGCAGGCGCACAGGAGTGTCGATACTTGGAGTTGCAACCTGCAATTTATTTACAACTTTCTCCGCAAGTTTTCTAGGCTCTTTTTTCTCTGTGAAAAATCTCGACTTGCCACTTCTGTAAGATCTGAGCATCATATTGTCGGCAAGATTCATATTTCCAACAAGTCCCATTCCAAGTCTGTCTTCAGGGACAAATGACAGCTTTACGCCAAGATCAGAGATTTCTCTTGGAGATTTACCAAGAAGCTCCTCCGTTCTTCCATCCTGGTGGACATATGTGATTTTTCCATCTTTAATATTTTCGAGACCCGCAATTGCCCTAAGCAGCTCTTTTTGTCCACAGCCGGATATTCCGGCAATTCCCAGTATTTCCCCCGTATTAGCGGTAAAAGATACATCATCAAGCTTAACAATTCCCTCTTCATCAACAACAGTGAGATTTTCCACCACGATTCGTGGCTTGGGATCTACTGGCTCTGGTCTGTCAATATTAAGAGAGACTGAATGTCCCACCATCATATCTGTCATTTCCTGAGCATTGGTCTTGCTTGTCTTCATATCATTGATGAATTCTCCATGCCTCAGAACCGCAACTCTGTCGGATATACTCTGCACCTCGTTTAGCTTATGAGTAATAATAACTATGGATTTTCCATCTTTTTTCATATTGCGCATGACATTAAAAAGCTTCTCGGTTTCCTGAGGAGTCAGTACGGCTGTTGGTTCATCCAGGATTAAAATATCTGCGCCTCTATAAAGCACCTTAACAATCTCAACTGTCTGCTTTTCAGAGACGGACATATCATATATTTTCTTATTTGTATTGATCTCAAATCCGTATTTGTCGCAGATTTCCCTGATTCTTTTTTCAGCCTCTTTTATATTAAGCCTGCCTTCAAGACCAAGAATTATATTCTCTGTCGCATTAAACACATCAATAAGCTTAAAATGCTGATGAACCATGCCTATTCCCAGATCAAACGCATCCTTGGGAGAACGGATAACAGCCTCCTTGCCGTTTATGATTATCTGACCGGCATCAGGGTAATAGATTCCTGCAAGCATATTCATAAGAGTTGTTTTTCCACTTCCATTCTCACCAAGAAGAGATAATATTTCACCCTTATGAACATCGAGATTGACATTGCTATTTGCCGTTACATCACCAAAAGTCTTTGTAATGCCACGAAGCGATATGGCTACTTCTTTGTTTTCCACGATTATCACCTTTCAAAAATACAAAATAGACTAAAATAGGAAATCTTTGTTACCGCACGATTAATCCGTGCTCACAAAGATTTCCTAAGATCACATTATGTAATGATCAATATGCTGTATCAAGAAGTGAAATTCCATCAATCTGTAAGTCAAAGTAAGGAGCGGCACGGAATTCAGAACCTGATTCTGCAAAATAACCATCTGTGATAACTTCAGTATCAGCAGTATACTCAGCATCTGTATCTACATCAGCCATGTAGGATGTAAGTGTCTCACCGTTAACAGTAAATGTAGTTGTATCAAATACATGAAGTGTTCCTGCCTTCATAGCTTTTTCAGCCTCTGCTAGTGCCTGCGCTGTTCCTTCTGCTGCAGCATTTCCAAGGTCTGTAAGGACAACAGAACCTGTTTCAAGTGTTCCAACCCAGTCAGTAGCAATCTCTGTTCCATTTGCTACAGCGTCGATAATATATGCAAAATATGGTGCCCAATCAATTCTTGAAGAAACAATAAATGTGTTAGGGCAAGCGGATGCTGTGCTTCCGTTGTAAGAAACGTCAGGTACACCGGCCTTTTCACATGCTGTAGGAGCACCCATTGAATCAGCATGCTGGGAAAGAAGAACACAGCCATCTTCAACAAGCTTGTTAGCGCCTTCTTTTTCAGCTGTCTCATCATACCAGGAACCTGTAAATGTTACTTCCATTGTAGTGGAAGGACATACAGAGCGAGCACCAAGGAAGAATGATGTGTAACCTGAAATAACTTCTGCATATGTATATGCACCAACATAACCAATCTTTGTCTGGTCTTCAGTAATTTCTCCATTTGCAATCATCTCATTGAGCTTCATTCCTGCAGCAATACCTGCAAGATAACGTCCCTCATAAATTGTAGCAAAAGCGTTGTGGTAATTAGAAAGGCCCTCTGTATGTGCCTTTGTACCTGTTGCATGGCAGAACTGAACTTCAGGGTATTCTTTAGCTGCCTCAATCATGTAATCTTCATGACCAAATGAATCTGCGAATACGATATCACAACCTGCATCTGCAAGTTCGCAGGCTGCCTCATAGCATTCCTGTCCCTCAGGAATATTTGTCTTGAGCATGTACTCAACACCGGCAGCTTCGCAAGCCTGAGTGGCACCATTGATGAAGTTCAGATCGTATGTTGAATTCTCATCATGTAAAAATATAAATCCAACCTTTACATCTGATGAAGCTGTCTGTGCAGCCTCTGTGCCAGTAGCCTCTGAGGCTGTTTCTGTTTTGGTTTCTGTTGCGCTCCCGCAGGCAGATAATGCCATTACCATTGTTGCCGCAAGAGCTGCTGACAACACCTTTTTAAAATTGATCATGTCTTCCTCCCTTTTTTAACCAATCACAGGTCATTTGTAAGGATGGATTTTCTATGCTTTTCTTTAAAGTAAAAAAAAGGCGTAGAATCCGAGTTTCTACGCCTATCTGATTTGATATCTTTAACAATTATATATATAGAACTGTTGTATATACATCAAACACTCGATAGTCCGGTTATTTACGGTGACCGGGTAGAAACATCAAATCCATATCATTTGACCTATATCGATAAAATACCCGCTTATGTTAGCAAAGAAGCATCAAGATTACAAGCTTTTTTTATCTTGGTCCTAGGGGACGGGGTTTGTGGTCCATTTTTCAAATTCATATTGCAATTTTCTCTCATTAAATATATACTTCTGTAGTCAGTGATTTTGACAATCTATATTTTAATATCTTACAGGAGTTGTTTTATGCCTAGAAAACCCAGAATACTGAGTTCAACCGGCATATATCACATCATACTTCGTTCTGTCAATCAGCACATCATATTCGAAGAAGATTCCGATTTTCAGAAATTCCTTTTCATTTTATCAGATTGTAAAGAGAAATATGATATTGATATTTTTGCCTATTGCCTAATGAATAATCATATCCACTTACTAATTCATCTTCCAGACGATAAGCTGGCAAGCTTTTTTCAAAGTCTCGGAACCAGATTTGTTCGTTGGTACAATAATAAATACTCTCGCAGTGGTCATCTTTTCCAAGAGCGATTCTATAGTTCAGCAGTTGAAAGCGAACAAGCTTTTCTGTCTACTCTTATCTATATTCATAACAATCCGTTGAAAGCAAATATGTGTCGTTATGCATCAGAATATCGTTGGAGCAGCATTAACGCTTACTTGGGCGCAAAAAATCCTTTGATCAACGCGTCATTCGCATACAATATCGCCGGCTCAAAGGATTCCTTGCTTCATTATTTTGCAATAGAAGCTGATTCACCTGAAAATTCATTATTTGAAAATGATCATCGTGAAACAAATCATTTTTTTACAGATGAAAAAGCTTTGGACATATTTAAATCAATAACCCATCTCACATCAACAGCTGACGTAATCAATCTTGAAAAGGTAAAAAGAAATGAGTATGTTCGAATGTTAAAAAAGGAAGGGCTGACAATCAAGCAGATTGCACGAGTCATGGACATTTCCGGGACAACTGTCAAAAGGATCTGCAAATTGGTCCACTAACCCCGTCCCCTAGGACCGTCAAATAGTAAACAGCCACAGGTCCGATATAGCTTTCTTTTCCGGAAAGTGATGTGTATAGTATTCTCTTTCCGTCATAAGAAGAATCATATTCGCTACAAAAAGAAACCAGCTTATCACGCATCTCTTCATTTGCAAATAATGGGCCTGCAAGAATAATCCTGTTCGGAGCAATTATGGAACAGGTGTTGACTATACTTCTGGCAAACAGATCAATTGAATAATCAATCTCTTCTTTTCTTTTGATCTTTGAAAGGTTTCCAACAGACAGGATTGTCTCAAGGCATCCTCTTTTTCCACAGCTGCATTTTTTTCCGTTCTTTTCAACAATGACGTGGCCGAGTTCGGCTGTTTTACCGTGCCGTCCTTCATAGACTTTGTTGTCGATGACAATAGTGCTGCCGATTCCCGGTCCCCATTTGATAACAAGC
Source organism: Butyrivibrio sp. NATIVEDY162 (assembly GCF_045999815.1). Taxonomy (GTDB): domain Bacteria; phylum Bacillota; class Clostridia; order Lachnospirales; family Lachnospiraceae; genus Butyrivibrio. The sequence goes on along the minus strand of NZ_CP172574.1, from coordinate 264,910 downwards.
AGCGAATCAAAGTTTTTGCCGGCTCCATAGATTATTTCCGCCGTAGCAAAAGCATCTACATTGTTTTCAACAAGGACAGGGAGGTCAAAAGCATCATTAAAAACCGATCTCAGATAAACTTCCCGTTCCCATATTCCATAGGCATGCACTGATACTCCCCGTTTTTTGTCCACTATTCCCGGAACACCGATACTTACGCATTTTATCAGCCCTGATACGCTTGAATCAGTTTTTTGTATCAGGCTGTTTGCTTTTTTGATGACGAAGCCAAGAAATATCTCCGGCACTGACTTTTTATCTGTGTCAAAAGAATTTATCAAAGCACCTTCGTTAAGAATACAGCCCTTTATGTCGCAGATGGCAACTGTAGTTGTCTCGGACTCGATATTGATTGAAAGGACATATCCATATTTCCTATTCAGATCCAGAAGAACTTTCTTTCTTCCTGCAAGGCCCTTATTTTCACTGACAGTTCCAAGCTCCTCAAGGAGATTTTCTGCAATAAGTCCTGTCGTGATCTGCGTTACGGAAGCCGGAGTAAGCCCTGTAGCCTTTGCAATGTCCTTCCTTGATATAGGTCCGTTATCATTTATGCATTTAAGTATCAGAGAGCGGTTTTCTTTTTTAACCCGCTCCATATTTATTCCGGATTTTCTCATCAATATCTTTCCACGCTTATATTAAGCATATGTGCCAGGATTTCCAGTTCTTTTGAAATATCTCCGTTTTTGCGCTGTCTAAAAAATATTTCATTTTAAATGTCCACCTAATTGTTCATCAATACGTACACTAAGTGCATTTTCTACATTCCATAGTTTATCGAATTTATAACCTGTAACTTTTTCACAAACAGAGATTTCTTCTGCAGTGATCTCACTATCATCCTCGCCTTTTCTTCTCCTTATCTCTTTGCAGATAATATCGAATTCCTTTTTGGTAACAGGAAATCTTATAGCAAGGATAAGCGTGATCAGAAGCAGGATTATCTGCGCAAATACATATATGTATGCTATGCCCTTCTGAGTTGATGCTGCCTGCCTCAGACCTTCACTGGCAAGATTCTCGTCATAACCTACCATTGCAAGAAGCACACCGATCACAGCTGATGACAGACCGGCTGCAATCTTTCTGGTGAATGTAGCCATTCCCGAACAGATACCGGGTCTGTTTATTGATGTAATGAGCTCATCAACTTCTACCAGGTCATTCAATATAGCATAGATACTGATTGAAGTACCTGCCATTGCCAGGCCGATCACAAATGAAAGTGCCAGGATAACAACAAAAGGTGCTCCTTCATAAGAGAAAAAGAGCATTGCAAATGATGCAAGCATTCTTACCGGTGTTCCAAAGAGTATAGGCGCTTTTTTGGATGTCTTGGACATTACCGGTCCGAACAAGATCATTCCCAGGAACTGCGAGATAAGGATCACCCCCATAAGCTTGGTGAAATTACCACCACCATAGGCATTGAGTACATCATCGATATAGTACACTGCAAGTCCTGTTACAAAGTCAGCAGCTGCTTGTCCAAAAATGAAAATAAGTACGAATATTTTAAAAGATCTGCTTCGGAATACTGTAAAAGACTGTGAGAATGTAGCAGCGAAACTGACCTTCCTTATTTTCTTCTGTCTCTCCCAGGTTCCGGCAAATGTGATCAATATGCAGGCAAGAAAGATTACTGAAAAGATAACTGCCACTGTAAGATATTTAGGAGCATCAGTGTTATCAGTTATCATCAGCGTCGGAACAAGACCTGCAATAATTGCGCCAAGTGATGAGAATATCATTCTTGTACTTGAGAACTTACTTCTTAAGGTATAGTCCTCGATCATGTCCGGTAAAAGACCGTTATAAGGAACCATAACAATCGTGAATCCGGTTGAAAAAAGCATATACATCAGAACATAGAAAATATACTGTCCTACGATGCTTCCACCAGCAAGAAAAGGCACCCACATCACTACAAAAGTAATGGCAGAAATAAAGCTTCCTACCAATATCCAAAATCTTTTTGCTCCGAATTTAGACTGAGTCCTGTCTGCAATATTTCCCATCATCGGGTCGGTAACAGCATCCCAGACTTTACCTATCAAAGGTATCGTACCAACCAAAGCAGGAGGCATTCCCAACGCCTTGGTCAAAAAAACCGTAAAAAATGTGCTGATAACTACAAAGGCTCCACCGCCGTAAATATCAGCAAAACCATAAGATATTCTTGATAATAGTTTTTCGCTTCTGTCTTTTCCCATATTATTCCCCATTTTTTTAAAAATCTGTAACCGCACTAATCCGCTCGAAATCTTCAGCCTGCTTTCTGATAAACACAGGAGGTTCTCCAATCATTGCCTTCACCTGATATTTGCCTCCTCTGTATTCCTGTTTTGTAAAAAGATGTACCCAGTTATCATCAGGTAAATAGACCTCCCTGGAATCGGCATTTTCTTTTAACACAGGAGCTACCAGAATATCCCTCCCCAATAGATATTCCGTTTTCTCAGTGTAAGCGTCCTTTTCATCATAATGGTAAAAAAGAGGTCGCATTACAGGGAGTGCTTTTTCAGCATTTTCTTTCACACATTCTTTCAGATAAAATGAAAGCTTTTCATGAAGTGTTGACATCTTGCTCAGCTGTTCAAGCAGCTCATCATCGTCATCAAATTGGACATTTCTTGAAGGCTGATTACCTTCATGGCTTCTAAACAACGGTGAAAATACATTCATCTCTTCCCAGCGCATCAGTAGCTCTTTTGACCTGGTCATGTGCATTATTGTGGTATAACCGCCAACGTCTGAATGCGTCAGTCCATAGCCGCTCATTGCAAGTGATAAGGTTGCCGGAATAACAGATGGAAGTCCATCATCCACTGACCAGTCCACGTGCTGATCCCCGGTCCACATCATGGCTGAAGAAACAATTGTTCCGGTATAGCCGGCTCTTGTAAAGAAGAACACCTCTTTTTCTGCGCCACATTCCTCTATGGCTTCCTTATTCATTTTTGCCCAGATGGCAGGCCACCTGTTATGGAGCTTTTCAGGATCTTCTCCGCTGTATAGCACACAATCCGTGGGAAGGTACTCACCGAAATCAGCCATCCATCCACCCATTCCGAGCCCGATCATATTTTCTTTAATAAGAGATTTGTACCATTCATATGCCTTTGGATTTGTGAAGTCGACCATGGCTGCCGGAAAGGTTGTGATGGTGACAAGATAATCCTTACCTTCTTTATCCTTAACGCAGTACCCTTCCTTTTGCGCAGTCTTATATAGCTCACCTTCAATTGCAATAAACGGATTGATATAGCCAAGAAAACGGATTCCCTTTTTCTTCCATACCTTGATCTTGTCATCAAGATTGTGGTAAAGTTCCCTGTCCCACTGCCAGTTCCACATTACCTGGTAGCCAAATCCTGTTCTTCTGCAGCCACACCAGTCCTGGGACCAGATACCACAAACTTTTCCGCCCTTATCTTCGACCCTTTTTATTTTTTCATCGATTCTTTCAGTACCTTCCTGAACCGCAAGAATGGCTCCTTCGTATACCCAATCCGGAAGGATGCGCTGATGTCCCAAAAGCTCTGCCAGTTTCCCTGACAGAGACGGAAAATCAGGAGCTGCGCAAAAATAGACAACAGGTGCTTCTTGTGTGTACAGGGTTATCTCATCCTTCTTTTTGAAATCGAATTCCGCGTAGGCATTTACATCAGCATGGATAAAATACCTGTCACTTGAAACAAGGGTTGGCTGTACATAGTAGGATTCATATTTTTCAAATGGTAATGTCTTGTCCGGATGCTTCCCAAAAAATATTTCTTTGATGATTTTTTTACCGATTCTGTTTGCATTTTGGTGCTCTGCAACAAAGATTCGTATCTTTTCCCCTTTCAGGTTGAATTTGGAATAAGTTTCTCCACAACCATAAATGTACTCATCCGCATTACTTTTGAACGTTATCCAGTACCTGTTAAACTTATCCGTATCCCCCAAAATCGCAAGCTTTTTCATTCCGTTTTCCAAAGTGCAAATCTCAGCTATAATTGTTGATTTTTCTTTTGGTTCTTTAAAAGTGATAACTGTTTTTTCACCTAAAGATTCCACAGAAGTTTTGACCAGCTTATATTTTTGGTGAATCTTTTGCCTGTAGTTAAAGCTGCCACGGCTCATTCTAAAGTCATTGCTACCGTTTCCAACCTGCAGTGTCAGCTCTCCTAAACTATTAAGGTCTATGGAAATCACCCCTTTCCCATATATTAATTAAAAGCTTTAATCAATTTAAGATTATACATAATTCCCTCTTTTTTTACAATAACGTTTTCAAGTTAATGCTCACGGTCAATGTCATTCAAAGCCCATAATCTTTACTTGATGCCATATGCTAACCTCTTTATCCTGAAATTTATCGCTCAATCCCCAATATGTGAGATTTCATTTTGAAACCATACTTTTCATACAAATGAATCGCCTTGTTGCCATCAACCACTTTAACTTCGATATGTCTGACATTGTTTTGGTCAAACATTAGCATCGCCCACTCCATGAGTTCTTTTCCAAATCCTTTTCCCCTGAATTTCTCTTTTACCACCAAATAGTCCAGTTTACCGATTTCTCCTTTAATATCGACTTTGCAGAAGCCGATAATCCGGTCTTCAATTTCAGTGACTGCAATATAGGATTCTTTCTCTCGTAATGCGGCCTCAAATGATTCCAGGGTCTTTTCATATGGATTTAAAGGATAAAATCCTTTGAAATTCACAGAAGTTGTATTGTGATAGTCTGATAACTCACGAATACAATCGTACAGTTTGCTTACCTCGTTCGGTGTTATTTCTCTCATAATATTCCTACTGCAAATTCGTCAGAACCATACATTCTGTTGAATCAGTAAAGCCCATACTTTCATAGAGCGGTCTTCCCATTGCGGTTGCATCAAGACTGATCTCCGTTGCACCTTTTTCCCATGTTTTCTCAATCAGCATTTCAACCATTTTTCGCGCTATTCCCTGACGACGGTATTCACCTCTTGTGTAGACATTCATAAGATGAGCTCGTTTTCCGGTTGGATGACTAAACGTTGGCATTATCCTAAAAAAACACATCGATGCACAACCAATAACCATGTCATCATCCACCGCAATAACATTTATATGATCTCCATTGCAAAAGAAATCGCGACTCTCTTTTATAACTTTATCTGAAAACTCATAATCTTCTGGTAGATTATTCACAACCTTAAGCATCTCCAGGCGAACACTCATCAAGAAATCTATATCATGTTTTGTAGCAACTCTTATTTCCATCATCTTTCACCTACATTCTTTTAGTCAGTTATACTTTCTTTCGCACTGTTGATAAGGCCGAGAAGACCCGTCTCCTTAATTAGAGCTATACCCTGGAATTCATCTCCGAGGACAATCAGATTGTCGCCTGTTTTAATATCGAAGATCTTTCTTGCTTTGGCAGGAATGACGATCTGACCCTTATCTCCCACTTTGACCATTCCAAAGATATGTTTTCCTTTCGGCGGTATAGCATATCCCAGGTTGTCCGAATCATTCTTTTCATATGAGATAAGGTCGTCCATGGATACACCAAAGAGGTCAGCCAGCATCTTACATCTCTCTATGTCCGGCAGCGACTCGCCGGTCTCATATTTTGAAAGCGTCTGTCTGGATACGCCTATCTTCTCTGCAATTTCCTCCTGTGACAGGTTATTAAGCTTTCTCAATTCCATAAGATTATCTGCAAAACTCATTCTTTCTTCTCCTTTTTTATTCCCAAAACACACCACCTTATGAAAGGTATGCGGCTCATGATTTCATACAGAAGGTAGGAGCCTGCGAATGCTGCTATTGCAACCAACAGGTATACGATGACAGGGGCAAGGAACGGACATAATGTATGCAGATACCATCCGCTGACCGCTATCATCAGATAATGGAATACATAGAGGCCCCATGATTTTCGGCACATCCACTTTGAGAAAGCATTCGTGAAATTTCCCCATTTTTTCATGAAGGCAAGTATACCGAGAGTTCCAAACCATGCGTATACATTGCACATGATTGTATCCAGAACCACGTGATCCGGATAAGGCTGACCTTTATATAAAATCACAAAGGCTATACAGGATGCGATGGCAAGAATGCTTAATAACAGCCAGTTTTTGCCAAGCCGATCCATCACTTCGTCATGGGACAGTACAAAGTAGCCGATCATAAAGCCCAGTCCGTAGATACCGAATCTGTATACCACAATTATCGGTGTGTTAAGTATCTGCGCCGCTCCATATACGGGTATAACAAGAAGTATAAGTATTAAAAGATTTGCTTTACCACAGATATTATAGAATCTGTCTTTTTCAATCCTTCTGATCAGTACCAGTATCAGGCTGAAGAGCCAAAGCATCTGAATGTACCACAAAGGACCTGTGCCGCTGACTGCCATTATCAGGAAAAGTATTGGCCCCGGTACGTTGTTCATGGAATTAAAAGCACCTGACATCAGCATATTGTAGTAGCCAAGAATCCAGCCGAAAACCAGCAGGCCGATTGTTGATGGCACAAGATATTTTCTCGTCCTTACTCTGATGAATTCCTTTTCTGTTCGTTTAATTAGTTCATAGCGGGCTGACATGCCGGATACCACAAACAGAAGTAACATGAACCAAGGATATACAATGTACTGATATGTATCCTGGGGCTGATATTTACTGAAAGGTCCGATGATTCCATGTCGTGTTACACCGTTGAATATGTAAATTACATGATAGATGACAACCAGCACTACTGTTATCCAACGAATATTATCCAAATATGCCTTTCTCATATTTCTACCACCTTTGCTAAATATTTTAACATTTTTCTTAATCATAAAAAAGTAAGCTCCGCCTGTCTACCAAGCGAAGCTTACAAATTTTGCTATTTTTTGTTAAATTTGGTTGCGAGCGCATAGTTTTATAAAAACCGCTCATTGGTGCCGTCAATAATCCGTGCTGCCATGTTTGCATTCAGCCCAACGAATCATATTCTCTGTCAGTTTCATCTCCGAGTATCTGTCGCAGTCTATTACAGGACAGATCATCTGAAGGTCATATGGTTCCTTTTCAGCAAGTTCTTTTATAGGAATGCTTGCCAGACCACTTCCCATTGCTCTGTAAAATGCAATCGTCTCCTCAGAAGAACAGGCAGATATGTACAAAGCCTGTGCACCGGCTTTTATTGCTTCCGCTTTTCCCAATTCAAATAATCGTCTGCCAACACCTTGGCCCCTGCATTCAGAAGATACCTGCATCATATCAAGAATCATGTAAGGACCGTTTAGTTTCTTTAATAGCCCAATAAAGCCAACAACTGTATCATTTTCTAATGCGATGTATGTAATATAATCATCACTGCTTATTTGCTTTGCCACAGAACGCTTTTGGCTTAAGTCCCAATCTTCGGTATATTTGCATTCTACTAATGCATATTCTCCGTCTATTCTTCGATATACTTTATTTACATTCTGTTTTCTGTTATATGAATCTAATGCTTCTAAACAGAAATTTGTCTCTGATAATAATTCGATTTTTATCAATTACAACATCACCTCAATCCCCACAGCCGTTTTTCTTAATATAATAAATGAATTCATTATCCCGACTCACTTCCACATATCCCAGCTTGGTATAAAAGGCGTTTGTTCTGACATTCCAAATGGGCGTATCTAATACAAATTCCTTTACATTTGAAAACATTGTCTCAATTTCCTGCATCATGTAGACTCCATAGCCTTTGCGATAATGCTCTGGGCTTACAAAGATCCTTCCAATGTTCAACTTGTCTTTTTCCAAAAATAGAATCGCACCACCAACAATTAGTCCATTGTCCGTGAGCATATACAAATGATTTGTTCTGGCCATCTTTGTGTGATAAGAAACAGACATATATCCAGGTGGCCCACCAGCTGACGGTGCTCCAACCTGAACATCGCTATCAAAGGCTCTTTTAGATATTCCATTAAGTGTCAAAGCATCAGAAGTGCTTGCTTTTACAAATTGTAGGCTCATATCTTTACCCTCTTCTTTTCATCATCAGATAGCAGTTAATCCCATTTTTATAAAAATCAGTTAGTTCTCCAACAGACTTATATCCCAGATTTTCATATAATTTCTTTGCCCTCGGGTTAAAATCATCTACAGTCAAAAAATATTTTGCTGAAGGAGAATCAGAAGCATTAATAAATTTGAATTTTTCGGTATCTTATCTTAATTCCTGCCAATCTGCCTTCGTCATCAGGCTCACGTGACCCGTACGCTTCTCATGCATCAGCGGGACATCCACGTTTTCGGATCTCCACTGATACTTGAATCCGCACTTTTCCTGGACTCGTTTGGACTTGATATTGCCATCGTAATAACCGATCCAGACCTTCTGCATAGCAAGGTCTTCAAAAGCGTGTCGAAGCATTTCCTTCACAGCTTCCGGAATGATACCCTGTCCCCAAAACGGTCTGCCAAGCCAGTATCCCATCTCGCATTCGTCATCCCGGTCAGTCATATCCGTATGCCCGTTCAGCTTTAGTTCGATTGCACCGATAGCCTTGGTATCTTCTTTCAGACAAACAGCATAAGCCTCTTTTCCGTTAAAGACATTCTTTATTACATTCCGGCTCTCATCAATGCTCTGATGAGCCGGCCATCCTGCGATCGGACCTACAGCCGGATCACTGGCAAATCTGTACAGATCCTCTGCATCGTTTACGTTCCAACGGCGCAGAATTAAACGTTCCGTTTCCAGATTACTGTGCAGACATTTACGCAGATATATCATATCCACCAATTGCACACCTTCTTCAAATATAGGGTGATCATAGTTTTTCACAAAGAAATCCTTGATAATATGATGTCTCCTAAAACCACATTTTTCATAAAACGGAATTGTAAGCGGGCTGTCGCCGGTCCCAACCTGAATAACCTCATACCGATCTTTGTATTGCTCACAAATAAACTCTATGAGACATCTTCCATATCCTTTACCATGTGATTCCGGAACGGTAGCGATGTTTTTTAGTTCAAGAACCCCTTCGCCCTCATCAGTAACGACACATTCACACTTTATGCCATCATCTTCAAGAACATACATCTTGCCGCCATCCAAATACTTATCGATCATATCTTCCTGCTCATCAGCAAGAAATAGCAGATCCATATAATCTCTTTTGTTATCACTGACTTCAAATATCCTCATAGTTCACGCTCCATAATGTATTCTTTTACTTATGGATTTCTTTGTTTTCTTCATTAATAATATCCCCGCTTGTTAGCACGTTAGGTAAGTAGACTAGGGACTCGCACCCCTAGCCCCTCTCAGATCCGTGCGTGCGGCTTTCCCGCACACGGCTCCCCACAATAACATTCACATATATCAGTAAAGCGCATAGTAAATCTTAGGTTTCGCAAGAGGATATACCTTTAACATATCTGCAAATCCATCCCATGAATAAGTACGGCCACATCCTCTGCGGTTTAAAACCTTATGTAGAAACTGTTGAACCCGATGCAGGAACGCACTAAGCTTATAGCTGTTAAAGGTAACACCATAGTATTGATAGTAACCAACAAGCTTTACGTTCAACTCTTTAATAAGATTTCCCGCTGGCTGTTCTTTGTTGTCAAACAGCCACGTTTTGAAGTTCTTTAAAGATTTCTCAAACTTCTTGCGTGAAGTCTTTACCATAGGACATGGATATCCTTTACGGGATTTGCCCATAAAGAATGTAAAGCCCAAGAAGTCAAATGTTTCTGGCTTACCCATCCCTCTTTCTTTGCGGTTCTGTGCTGCATACCTACCAAACTCAATAAGTCTACTTTTACTCTCTTCCAACTCGAGGTTAAATTTTGCCATACGTTCTTTCAGTGCAGAATAATACATTTCCGCATCTGATTTGTATTGGAAACCCGCCACAAAATCGTCGGCATAGTTTACAAGGAAGCAGTCTCCCCTTACCTCTTTTCTGACAACAAGCTTGAACCATAGGGTGAGAACATTGTGCATATATACATTTGCCAGGGTTGGACTGATATTGCCTCCCTGTATTGTTCCCTCTTCCGTGTCCTCAAATCTACCATCAACCATAACTCCGGCTTTAAGATACTTTCGTATCAACCGCAGTATATTTGGGTCTTTGATGTGCCATTCAAGAAATCTCATCATCCACTCATGGTCGATGTGGTCGAAGAACCCTTTGACATCTGCATCAACTATATAACTTATCTTGCCACGCGAGAGATGCTGATATACATCTCTTAGCGCTTCATGGCACCCTCTATTAGGTCTGAAGCCATACATACAGTTCAGAAAGCGTGGTTCATAAATGGCTTCCAACACTTTCTTAAGAGCAAGCTGTACCATCTTGTCTTCAAAAGATGCAATGCCCAGCGGTCTCATCTTGCCGTTACCCTTAGGGATATATACCCTCTTGGTGGGCAAGGGCTTGTATGCCTTATTCTTCAGCCTTCTAACTAGGTCTTTGATGTTGCTGTCTAGTTGCTCGCCATACTCTTCCTTGGTCACTTCATCGATTCCCACTGCCTTCTTTCCGTCAATTTCTTTAAAGCATTGCTTCAAAAGGTCAGCATCAATCATATGATACAGACTCGTAAAGACTGGCTTAGTTGTTTGCGCTGATATTTCTGCTATTCTTTCCAATTTCGTTGTCATCATTTCCTCCGTCCCTGAGTACGGATGATGTGTCCTCAGAAAGACCGTTATTATGTAGCTCCCTTCCCTCCATCGGAATTACCCGATTTCATCAGTACTATGAAGCTATCCGACTGCCTGCAATTCATTTGATATCCTTCTAGTTACGTTGGTATATCATACTCTTATACGAGAAACTGCAGGCTCTCCCCAGTTGACGCTTAATCATAATGTTTAACATGAATGGCCCTATGACCCCGCCGTGTCGTATATCGCTCACCAATAACGTGATATCCGATGTTGTCTTCCGGGTCAGCAAAACCGTCGACCGAACGGATACTTTATCTTTTCGAGGCTCAATAGCATTTCATCCCTGCTAACTTGCTGTCTACGCTTCGCATCAGTCGTTACCGACTGCTACGCAAGACTCGCTACTTGCTGGTTGGTTAGACCTTCGCAAAGCAGGATTTTCACCCGCTTGATTAAACACCCTTGGCTGGGCGCACTGCTGAAAGATAATCATTTTCACCAAGCGACAAAGAGTCCCGGATCCTTAGGAAGTTTGAGTACTCCACCAACCATATGTGCCGTCAGTCTCTCTCTTACCTCATCTTTGGAAAGAGTGCAGGAATTCTCAAATGTGATTCCGGAATATATATAGTCCATCAGGTCATCGATATTAGTTACTTCAAGAGAGTCTTTGTAGCGCTCGATTTCCACATTGGGAAAGCATAGCTTAAGTTTCTCTCCACCGTTTTCAAGGGAGAAATTATTATCATAGGAAATATCCTGTCCGAGAATATCCACAATAGTTTCAAGTATGCCATTCTTTCCAGATGTTCCTGCGTAGAAGTATCCACCGGGCTTTAGCACTCTTCGAACTTCAGATACTGCCTTGTCTATGTCTGGCACATGATAGAGCATGCAGTTGGCAATAACTACATCAAAGGTATTGTCTTCATATGGAATATCCTGAATGTCAATGACTTCGAACTCAACCCCTGTCAGCTCTTCAAGATTCTTTTTTGCTTCAGCAAGCATACCTTCACTCATGTCAGACAATACCAGCTGCGACAACCTGCCTATTATGTCCTTATGGTTTACCCACATAACTGCACTTCCGGTACCAAGTTCCAGAACTTTCATTCCGTCTTCAAACTTCATGACTGTGAAATACCAATTATGCAAACCCATTTTATTGGTTGAATACTTGTCATGGATTGAAATCCTCGTACTTAGTCCGCTTGAATTCTTATACTGCTCTTTAACAAACTTTGCATCATCTATAAGTATGTTCCCCATTTGTCTCCTCCACCTTAATCACTTCTTGTAGCAGTGCCAAAACTGGCTTCTTGCTTCAAGTACAAACTCGCCGTTTTGATCAATTTTATCGTTGAAAAATGAAATAAGCTTGTCCTCATAACCGGCAATGGTTTTTTCATGGTCCTTGTAGTAATCCTTCATCTTCTCAACAATTTCTTTTGCATCAGTATAATGCCAGAAATTTGGCAAAAGAACCGACTCCACTCTTGTAAAGTATTTCTCCATCATGAAAATATACTCTTGTCTTTTCTCTGTCTGCGCGAAAATAGTTTTATCTATGAAAGAAGCATCTTCCCCAATAGCTTCAATTGTCTCTTTGAAGATGTTGTTCCAGTTTGCCACATTTGCACCATTGAATGAAAAAAGTCCATCTTCAGAGACTACCTTGCTGGCGTGTGCAACAATAGCCTCGATATCCTTTACCTCAGAATCAAGGTAGTGTACTACAACAACATCGTATACCCCCGTCTCTTCAATTACCTTCCAGGTCTTTTCATCTTCAAGATCAGCAAATTCAAGCTTAATCTCTACACCTTCCGGAAGTGTATCTTCGTTCTCAGGAATGAACTGTGCAAAGTTATCCGCCCAGCTACCATGAATATCATATCCAGTAATCTTTGTTCCCTTAGGAATGTCAGTCCAATTGTTTCTCCAAAGCTTTGCAAATCCACATCCAAGGTCAAGAACTCTGCTATTATCTTTTAATCCAATCGACTGGAAAATCCTTACATACCAATCTAATTCTCCGCCTGTATGCTTCAGCGCATCCCAATGTCGCTCATCAGCAGACTGATCAGCACTAACATACTGCACAATCCCAGCAACATCATCCCAATCAAGCTCCTCCTTGCGGGCTAAAGTTCTTTTAATTGCATCAGTGATCTTCTCAAGCTGGTATTTCTTTTCCTCCATCTTCTGAAGCTGGATTTCCAAAGCACCCTTAATATCGCTGGCCTCTCCACTCTTCAAATTGTCACGAATTTCCTCAAGAGAAAAGCCTATCTGCTTGAGTGCCACAATCTTTTCCAGAATCTGCAGCGCTGCATCATCGTATAAGCGGTAATTGCCCTCCGAATAGCCGGTAGGCTTGAGCAAACCCTTTTCATCGTAAAGGCGGATTGCCTTCTGTGATACCCCCGCCTTCTTTGCCATTTCACCAGATGTCATTTTCTTCTCCATTTTCGAAACCTCCTTCTTGTTTATAAACACACCTTAAGGGGTTCCCTAAGGGAAGAGTCAATGGTTTTTTTAATACTTATAGTTAATTATCCTGAAATATATTCCGGTAGAACTTACAAAAAAATCTGCTGAAATTTACTGGCGTTTTATACAGCTTTTTCCTCGTCCATTCCTGCAAGATATTCTGCAATAGGCTCAATATACTTGATGTCTGAAATGTCATAGGATGAAGCCATCCTCTCAAACATTTCTTTTTGTTCCTCAGTTGCATCTTTTTTATTTCTGACTGCAGAAACAAACATCTTCATAGTGATCCTGGTAGGCGCATTCATTTTTTCGTAGCTCATTCCACCCTGACAGTAAAACACCTTAATATACTCCCTCTGAGCGTCAGTTAGCGCATTCTTTAAAAGCGCATCCGCCTGAGGTTCTCCATTTGGAGTACCACCGACGCAGAACATAGCAAGCCTCTTTTTCTTCCAGTTTTCGGCCTTCTCAAGGAACCATTTGGACTTCACAATTTTTTCAGCCATAGCCCATCCGCCGTAGCAAATTGCATCATAGCCGTCAAAATAATCCAACCCCTTTTTCTGCGCATCCTTAAGATCAAGAAGATCTCCGCTCACTCTGTCAGCAAGCCACTGAGCGTATCTCTTTGTAAACCCTGTCTGTGATGTGTAAATAATTAGTGTTTTCATTGATTCCTTCCCTCATTTTTTGATTATTTCATCAATTTCTTTTGTGTTCATTTTCATTCCCTTTTTCGATATTCATCCAGAAATATCTTCAGCGATATCATTTCAAAGACATTACATAGATCTGACAGGGATTTGCCTCATCCCAAAGAAGTGGAAAAACTTCAAACTCTTTGAAGCCACAGCTTTGGTAAAACAGATTTGTCCTGTCATAATCCTCATAAACGCCCATCTTCACAGTCTTAACCTGCATGAACTCATATCCCTGAGTCATGGCAGTTTCTTTCGCCCTTTCTACCAGTTGCCGTCCAACTCCGCTCCTGTGATGGTCTTTTAAAACTCCCATGACTGCCAGTTCAACAGTAGCCTTTCCTGTTTCTTTTAAAGCAAGAAATCCAATAGCCTCATCTTCTTCCTTCGCCGCAAAGAATATCCAGCCGGCACTGCCTTTAATGTATTCCTCTCTGCTCTCTTCTATCCCGAACCAGTCAGTGAGAGCTTCCAGCACTTTTCTTGCGATAGCCTGTTTTTCATATGGATCTATAATCTCAACAATCATTATTCTCTATCCTTTTCACCTTTTTTAATCCCATTGCGGACCACTTTTCAAGAACCGAATATAGTTCATCACATCTCCTTCGCACAGCGAAAAAATGTATTGAAATCTTTTAGTAAAGAACTGCGAACTTTATCAGTCCAGTATTCTTCCGATGAAATCCAAAATGCATTTCTCTTTTTCTGCCGGATCCATTTTATTAAATGCTTCTGAATGAATAGTCGCGGACAATCCAAATAAAACCTGACCTGCCAGGATTTCAGGATCAGCCTTATTAGCTACATTCCACCTTTCTATAAGAGACCTTATAGCAGGTTTCAGCGCCAGAAGAGTTCCTTCATGCATTGCAGACTGAACCGTCCAGTGGATGTTTCCCTTAAGCTTATCAAAATCCTCCATGGATTTATCGTAAATAGGAGCCAGCATCTTCACCAGATCCTCACGTGTATTACATGTTAAAAGAATTATTTCAAACTTTTCACGGTATTCCTTAAAAAATCGTTCGACGACCATGTCAAACAACATGTCTTTTGACTTAAAATAGTGATAGAACATTCCTATCTCGCCGCCGACCTCATTCATTATCATCCTGACTGAAGTCGCTTCGTATCCATGTTCAAAAAACAGTTTCATCGCGGTCATTATAATTTCATCTCGTTTGCCGCCTTCAAGTACTGCTTTCCTTGCCATTAGTTTTCTCCTCAATCCATCCTGCGATGGTATCAAGCAATAGCCCCATGTTGCCAATCTGACAGTGGTGGTCTGCCTGATCCTCTTTTGTAAAAAGTCTTCCAGTTACACTGCGTGCATTAACCAGTGCATCCAGCTGATCCTGATAAAATACTGTATAGAGATCAGCCTCGCCCGCAAGCACCAGTGTATCCTGAGTGATCAGCCTTGATATTTCTCTCGTATTGTAAAGCTTTATATGATTGAAATATTCGCACGGAGTATGAATACCCTCGTAGATTGCATAGCCCTGTAAAAGGAGCCACTTGGTAAAGTATTTCTGATCAAACTTCTTATTCAGTGACTTCCATAAAATATTCTTTGGATGCCTTGTCAGATAATCAAAGAACTTTGCGAAGTTCCCCATTTTGCTTAGAATTGCGCCATAAAAATCATATATGAGGTCATACATTACAAGGCGGGAAATTCTCTTTTCATAAGCAGCTGCTCTAGTTGCAAGATATCCACCAAGCGAAACGCCAATTAGCGTTACATCATCCAAGCCAAAGTAATCAAGAACTGCGCCGGTGCAATGTTCCCATTCCAGTGTCATCCTGACATCATGGCGCATCAGAACTTCACCCTGCCCGGGTCCTTCAAAGAAATATACGTTATATGATAGTTCATAGAAATACGGAAGCATAGCCAAAAGATCCTGTGCTATGCTGTCATATCCGCCGTGGATTACAATAGTCCCCTTGGAATGCTCGCACTCTGCGTAATAGACCGGCAGTTCATAATTCTTGTATGGAATCCTTACCACTTTAAGATAAGGAATCTGCTCATAGTACTCATTATAAAGTTTCATGCATTTGTCGTACAGCACATGTTTAAGGTTTCTCCCCTCAGAATCCTTCTCTCCGCTTAGTGTGTAAAACTGAGCTGCCCGATAACATGTGGCTGCCTTAAGAAGTTCACCTTCCTGTTCTGCCTTTTCTCCGGTTTCCATGAAAATAGAAATCCACTTCTCGAAGCTGTCTATCCTGCCTCCAATATCCATCAGCTCATCCTTGGAAAAGACTCCGTAGGTATAGAATCTGTTGAGCTGGAAGTTCAGCCCTGTGTCCTTATTAACTCGTAGTATCCTGCTTGGAACAGTACTTTTTCATTAGCCATAGTCTTCACCTCCATAAACCGAATATTGTTCTGTTAATTCAATATAGTCTCATTCCAAGGTCTTTGTCAACAATTAAGAGAACATTATTCGGTTTATTTGTGAAAATATTCCTATGATAGAACAAAGAGTCGCTCGCGACTCTTTGCGCGCTGGTGCGCGCAAGCTTTAGCTTGCAAAATTCATCTGCGCACCAGTCGCATCCTTAGCGGAGCGCTTTTTATTCAATAGGAAATCCGAAGGAATTTCCTATTGAATAAAAAATAACACCCGTGGACGGTGTTTGTATGCCAAAAAGCGGTATACAAACTCCATCTCCGGGTGCCCTAAAAAAATTGTTTTTTATGCCATCAGCATTCTGAACATTTCAATAACCTGCTCTTTAGTTGCTTCTCTCGGATTTCCGGGATAGCATGCATCATTAAGAGCATCTGTAGCTAATACGTCGAGGTCCTCTTCTTTGATCTTGTCGAGTGTCTTCGGAATGCCAACATCCTCTGAAAGCTTTTTAACTGCATTAATAGCAGCATCTCTGTATTCGTCCTGTGTCATGTTATCAACGCCTTCAACACCCATTGCTCTTGCTACTTCTCTTAAGCGCTCACCTGTGTATTCACGGTTGAACTCCATGGAAATAGGCAGGAACATTGCACAAGCAACACCATGAGGAGTATCATAGTGGGCTGAAAGTGTATGTGCCATAGCATGGTCAATACCAAGTCCAACATTGGAGAATCCCATTCCGGCTATATACTGACCAAGTGCCATTCCTTCGCGGCCTTCCTTAGTATTCTCAACCGCTCCGCGCAGATGCTTTGAAATAAGCTTAATAGCCTCAAGGTGGAACATATCTGTCATTTCCCATGCAGCTCTGGTTGTATAGCCTTCGATAGCATGTGTTAGAGCATCCATACCTGTAGCAGCTGTAAGACCCTTAGGCATAGATGACATCATCTCTGGATCAACTACTGCAACAATAGGCATATCGTTTGTATCTACACATACAAACTTTCTCTCTTTTTCCACATCAGTAATTACGTAGTTAATTGTAACCTCAGCTGCAGTGCCGGCAGTTGTGGGAACTGCAATGATAGGAACGCAAGGATTCTTAGTAGGCGCAACACCTTCAAGTGAACGTACATCTTCAAATTCAGGGTTTGTAATAATGATACCGATTGCCTTTGATGTGTCCATTGAAGATCCTCCACCAATAGCCACAATACAATCTGCACCTGACTTTTTGAAGGCTGCAACACCATTTTTTACGTTTTCAATGGTCGGATTGGGTTTAATATCAGAATATATTTCATAAGGGAATTTTACTTCATCAAGAAGATCTGTTACCTTAGCTGTAACTCCAAATTTAATAAGATCAGGATCAGAAGCAACAAATGCTTTCTTGAAACCGCGAGTGTTGATCTCATTTACAACTTCCTTGATCGCACCGGCACCATGATATGATGTGCCATTAAGAGAAATTCTGTTTGCCATAATGCTTAAACCTCCCAAAAACTTTTTATATTCCGAGTAACGTTTCCCGTACTCAAGAACAAATTAATTGTTACACGGATAATCTAAATCCTTAATAAGCTTAGCATTTTAGCAGAATAAAAATAAGTTACACATTATCTAAAATGTTCCATTATGATGTATCGGTGAAAAAGCATGTTGCGAGCAACATGCTCGCGCCGAGCGCGGTTGCATTTATGCAACATATACCTTACGCGCGAGTGCGCATCCATAGCGGAGCGTTTTTTTGTTTAATTCGGAGGAATTAAACAAAAAACCTTTCCGGCATATTTTACCGGAAAGAGTTCATAGTATACGTATTTCCTTAAAAAGTTTTTCAAGGCGCGATGGCATCGCATCTATCATGAGGGTCATTAGTTCCTCTTCAGGTTCTTTCATTCCACCAAGAACCCATTTAACAGTCATATATATTGAGGCCTGGCAATACATTTCCAGAAGTTTTCTTATTTTTCTTTCAGGAAGCTCTCCTGTTTTTTCACGTATCTTGCCACAATAAAATTCATAGATCATGTAAAAATCATGGTCTTTTAAGTTATTTTGCTCATCAAATTTAAATGCCGCAGTGAAGAATATCCGCTCCTGTTTAATATACTGGAACTTTCTGACAAGTCCTTCACGAAGAGTCTGACCTGTTCCCATCTCCCGAAAAGACTCTTCAAGAAGTCTGTCAAAGTACCAATTAATCAGGTCATATTTGTCTATGAAGTTTCGATAAAAAGTCTGCCTTGAAAACCCACATTCAGTCACAATCTGCTTAACTGTTATATTTTCGACTGAAGTAGTTTTCATACACCCCTTTATAGCTTCTGCAAGTTTGTATTTACTGTGATTTGCCGCTTCTGAATTCTTCACTATTTTGCGCTCCTGATTTTTGCCTTATGCTGATACATCATAATCATTCTTGGTTAATCAGTTCATCGTAACTCATGTCTCCGGTTAAATCTTCATAATGATAAGTGTCGTACTCGACAATCTTTGCTTTGATTTCATCTTCAGACATTTCCTGGCCTGTGTGGTTATGATAATGAGCTTCGAAAACTTCCATCTCATCTGTGGCAGCCAGTTCCTGTTCTGAAGGAATTCTGTCACCGTCAGTATCTTTGAAAAAGAAACTTTCAACATGTTCATTCCAGATAAGCCTCCATGAAAATCTCTAATTATCTTATCACAATCAACCTTATCACTTTAACATTTTACTGCTACAAACATTCCCGGATCTTTAGTTAGATCAATACCCCATTCCCCATGTGTTCCAACAAATTAGCATTATCTGAGCAATTAATCAAAATATCTAAATAGTGTACTGCCTTTGCTTCATATATAATTATTCTATAACTTTTTTAAAAACAATTTATGTAAAGGTACTCTCACTTTGTGAGGCAGCAATTTGGTTAGATTCCCAATTTTTTAAAATAACTATTTAACTGACGGAGGAAACTAAAATGGACTACATCTATGAAATGCCTGCAGAAATGCTCAAGGAAACCGATAAAAAAGGCCACGTTGAACTGTTTGAATATGATTCTCAGACATATGCTGAGCCTTCAGAAAAGCTTCATAAAAAAGCGTATGTTTACCTTCCCTATGGATATGATGAGAATAAAAAATACAATATTCTTTATCTGCTTCACGGCGGAGCATGCAATCATACTTACTGGTTTAAAGATTTTCCTGAAACAGTTACGATCCTGGATAACATGATTGAGAAAAAAATCTGCGATCCCTGTATCATTGTGACCCCAACCTTCTATCATAACGAAGCAGATCAGCATGTTTTCGATGAATCCAGATGTGAGAACTTCATGCATGAGATCAGGAATGATCTGCTCCCTGCAATAGAGAGTAAATACGCTTGCTATACAGATGGTGATGTATCCGAGGAAAATCTTATAAAGACTCGTCAGCATCGTGCATTTGCAGGGCTTTCACTGGGTTCTATGACCACCTACAGAGCAGCATTTTACAATAGCTTTGATCTGTTCGCATGGTATGGTCCTTTTTCCGGATGCGGCGGCCCCCACGGTGACCATGATCATGAAGTTGAAAGAATCTGCCATACCCTGAAAAGCGGAAAAGAGAAGGGTTACGAACTTGGCTATATGTTCTGTGGAAACGGCGATAAGGACATCGCTTTTGAAGAGCACAAGGATATTATGGAAAAAGCCGTAGAAAAATCCGATCTTCTTATACCCGGACAAAATTACGATTTTTACATCATACCCGGAGGAGTACACGATATCAAAGCATGGCAGCTTCACTTATATCATGCTTTACAGGTATTTTTTAGATAAAAAATAACACCAAAAGGTACTATTTTATTTCAGATAAGTTTGCGGTAATGTAGGATCAGGCATAGTAATTCAAGCTCAAAAGGAGTCTGGACTTTTATGACTGGTAATGAGAAAAAAATCATTATAATTTT
The DNA here is from genome assembly GCF_045999815.1 of Butyrivibrio sp. NATIVEDY162. Lineage (GTDB taxonomy): Bacteria > Bacillota > Clostridia > Lachnospirales > Lachnospiraceae > Butyrivibrio. The sequence goes on along the minus strand of NZ_CP172574.1, from coordinate 244,677 downwards.
GGTAATATCAGGTATCATTGCGATCATTGGAGCGCAGATTTATAAAACCGCGACAGTTTTCAAATATGAAGACCATCTGGATGAAGTACTCATTTCTGTGGATGACAATCATTTGACCCTGCGTGAGTTTGGCTATTATATTTACATCACTGAAGAGTTCGTCCAAAAACAGGCTGTTTTATATGATCCTGCAGACCCGTTGCATTGGTGGAACACACACTTTTCTGCCGGACCAAACTCTCAGTTTGTCAGTGAATTAGCCATGAAAACTGCGATAAATACATATTTATCACATGCGATATATTCCGATGAAGCTCGTATGGCCGGAATCACATTAAACTCATCAGAGGAAGAATCCGCCAGGCTTGAAGCCAATGATGTTTTCCAAAAGATGAATGCTGAACAGCTTAAGAAAACAGGACTTGATGATTCACTTATCTATTTGGCAATTTACAGGCAAAAACTTGCGGCAAAATATGCCGGGGATTTAGCGGTGAGTACTGATTTTTCCGGTTTTGATGATGATCCCGGCAAATTACTAAGCGGAGATGGTGATTATTTCCAAAGTGTTATCCTGCCACAGCATAACGTGGAAATAAATGAAAAGCTTATGAAAAACATAAAAATTGGCAGAATCACAGTAAACTCCTAAAAAATCCTCCTTTCCGGGAGGATTTTTTTAGGAGTCTTTCTTTGAGAATATGCCTTATCTTTTCATGCTATCTGAATTTGTTTTTTCACAGAACAATCTCTTTTGATGAAAGTTTTTCTCTGAACCTCACATCATGCTCCACCAGAAGCATTGTTGGAGCATACTTCTCAATAAGCCTTTCTATCTGCATTCTTGAAAATACATCGATATAATTTAGCGGCTCGTCCCAGATATATAGGTGCGCAGGTGTCAAAAGACTTGATGCTATCAGAACCTTTTTCTTCTGTCCTTCTGAAAAATCCTCCATGTTCTTAGCAAACTGTTCTCTGTTCATGTCGAGCTGCCTTAGTATTGACAGAAAAAGACTATAGTCCAGATTGTTTCTTCCTGCATGTTGTAGTAAGCTCCCCTTCAAATGCGATGTATCCTGGTTGATGTAAGATATCTTAAGACCTGCGGCTACGCTCAATTCACCGAAAATCTCCATATTTCCAATAATTTTTCTGTCAGGTGCATTTATGCGCTCATCATATTCACCCACTACACCATCCATAGCTTTGCTGTTTGCAGAATTCGCATTTTTAGTAAGTATTGCCTTTATCAGGCTGGATTTCCCACTGCCATTTGCGCCTGTAAGAAATACCCTTTCTCCCTGACGCACTTCAAATGTCAGATTCTCAATCACATTTTCATTACCATCAAGATATCTAAGGGATAAATCTCTGCATTCTATAAGTCTTTCCTTATGATGCTTAAGTGGCATGATCTTTAAATCAATAGTTTCCTCAATATCCTGAAGAAGTCCTTCCTTTTCCTCAATTTCTCTATTCATTCTGTCTTCAAAGGACTTTACTCTCGACTGCATTTTCTTGGTTTTCGCACCTATGAAGGATCTTGTTGATATTGATCTGTCATTTTCTTTTATGGGATCAAATCCTATTTTGCTGTTCTCGCTTTTCTCAGCCCATCTTGCAGTTCTGTCTGCTGCTACCTTAAGCTTGCCAATTTCTTTTAAATGCTTTTCATTTTCAGATCTGGCAAAAGCATCCTGCTTCTCCTTATTTTCCCACCAGCTTGAAAAATTGCCGCTTTGTACTTCAATAGTAGCTCTGTTCAGCACAAGTACATGATCTGTGCAGGCATCCAACAGATCGCGGTCATGGGAAACCAATATGAAGCCTTTTTTCTCAGACAGGTACACCTTTACAATATCCCTCGCCTCCATGTCCAGGTGGTTCGTAGGCTCATCGATAAGCAGGAAATCATTGTCTCCTGAAAAAAGAACTGCCAGCATTATCTTGGTTCTCTCACCGTAGCTTAAGGTTTTAAAGGGTCTGTAAAGAAGCTCAGCATCTACCGATAGCTTTGGAAGTTCACACATTACGCGCCAGCTTTCAACGCCATTCTTCCATTTTTCCATAAGCTCGTCCGCTGTCTTTTCAAGGTCTTTCTCCGATACTTCATAGGGAAAATAGTCAAAATATGCATTTGACGATATACTTCCCTGATACTCATATTTTCCCATTAGAAGATTCAAAAAGGTGGTTTTTCCTTTTCCGTTCCTTCCGATAAATCCAAGTTTCCAATTGGTATCCACCATGAATGAAACATTTTCAAAAACATTATCAAAGCTGCCTTCATATCCAAAAGTAAGGCCTGTAACATTTATCTGTGCCATATAGCTCCTTCCTCCCGGGGATTTAAGCGAATGCTCATCCGCTCGGAGCGTTTTTTATTTCAAAGAAAAACATTTTTCTATGAAACAAGAAACGAATGTCGCTTGCGACATTATCACGCCGAGCGCGGTTGCAGCATGCAACATATTCCTTTCGCGCGATGTGCAGATCACTTGGCGAGGTTTTTTCGAGCCTAGTGAAATGTCATACACAGTAGTGCGCATCCTCACGGAGTGTTTTTTATAGCATAGGAAAGCTATTTCCTCGTGCTATAAAAAAGCCTGCTCCTGCATACATGCGTACGCAAAAACAGACTCGCTAAATCAATCCTATATATAAGCCAACCAGCAAATACGTAAGAGTGAAGAATAATAGCGAAACAAGTTCATCCGGCATATGAAGCATTGCCAGGTGGACTTGCTGAGCCAGCATCATGTCATAATTGCCAGATGCTATGCTCTGATCAAATTCAAGCGTACACAAATAAACCTGTCCCCAGGTAAAACATCGTGTTAACTTAAAAATGATCATTAATACCGCATTTCTTCACCTTTACACAAATGTGCTCTTTCTGTAGATTTATATTTTTTATGATAACATGTCTTATGTTATTGTCAATGAATGATTTTTTCTGAACAAAATGATTTGTGGTGCTAATTACTTAGTTCCATCATTTCTTCCTTCTTATGAAGTTATTACAATCAGTGATGAATACCTTCAAGTCTTCATACATCTGCTTAATAGTTTGCGGATTTCCATCGCCTAAATATGAATTATCCTCTAAAACACTATTATAGAATTCTTTATTTCTGCCATTAATGTAATAGTCCTTTAGCGTAAAATAGACCTGGTAAATACGGGGAAAATTATCGTTAAAGTTGTTTCCAATATCTGTTCCGAAGTAAAACTCGTACTTTTGCCCAATTGATTCTCCATGCTCTTTTATGCTTTCCGGCATCTGACTTCCAATGGAATCCTTTACCCAGAATCCGAGTCTTAATGCCTCATCTTCAACACTGCTCCCTTGTCTGTATGGGGTAAATGCACGGAACCTTTTAAGAATATCATTTCTCACAAGGCCTTTAAGAGAATCTCTGGTAAGGGCCTTTTCCATAGCAGTTTCTCCGGACTTAGCCATGTCTGCTTTATCAGTATCCGATTTATTATTATCTGCTTTATCAGTATTTGATTCATTAATATTTGATTTATCAATATCTGATTCAGCAATATCTGGTTTATCATTATCCGATTTATCATTATCCGATTCATCAATATCTGATTTATCAAAAGTCGGATTTACAATATGGCTGATTATCTCAGTATCACCGGTTTTTTCATCAATACGCTTGAACCATGTTTCCATTCTTCTATATGCGTATCTTAGGCCGTCATCATCCTCCGGAACTCTGCACTCTTTATTTTGAACAACGTATATATAACCTTCCGCAGCTTCTACAACTTCAACCGCCATTCTTGTATCTCTTTTTTTATCAGTATAAGCAGTTTCATAGCCGGGTGCTACTTGTACAAATTCCCCATTTTCATTGTAAAAACCGATATATCCCTCAACATCAAGTGATGCAACATCCGGTCTTCCTTTGACAAGGGTAAGTTTTCCGTTTTTTAGCATTATTGAAGGAGTAAGTCTTTCCTCCTTGGAATTAACAAATGTTTCATCAGGAGTGATTCCTTCCAAGCTGCCTGCTTTGCCAACTTTTAGCCTTGCATAGCTTGAGCCTTTATATTTTTGTTCTTTTCCCTTATAAAATGAAAGCTGCAGATAGGCATTCCCATCCTCTTCAATAAATTGTCTTATTTTACAAGGGATTGCTTCCGTCTCAGACATCTGAGGAATCTCACCATAAACGGTTTCTTTACCTGTCGTAAGGTCAAATCCCGAAATGCTATAAGATTCTTCATCTTCCTTTGTTATGCAAAAAAGCTGCGTTTTTCCTATCGTTGCATAATCAAATAGTCTATTAGAAGTATCAGGTTCTATATAATTACCCTCTTCATCACAGATATATAAATGCAATTTATGATCATCAGAATTAAAGCCTCCGGTAATAAAATATTTTCCTGAAGGCTGTGTGCCGTATATATATGTTCCCGGGAGGTCTGCTGAATCAGATTCCTCCAGTGATTTTGAGGCAGATCCCTCCGGTGATTTTGAGCCTGATCCCTCCGGTGATTTTGAGTCAAATTCCTCCAAGGAAATCGAGCGGACGTTATGTTGTCCCGTAGTGCTGTTTGAACCAAGTATTAAACGATTCCCGGATATCACTATAGGTCCCTGTGACATGTCTTCAAATAGATTCTCTGTTTCCAAGGTCTCGCAGTCCATTGCAACAATTGTTCCGGCACTGTTTTCTACTTCATCGTAGGTGCCCCAAATTGCTGATGCATTCATTGAATCTTCGCTGGGAATTCTAAAATATAAGTGTCCATTATATTGAACAAAGTGCCTTCCATTTCCCGGGATTTCATCTGTATCTACATTTTTATTTGAATTTGTATCTTCTTTTGTGTTTGCATCTGTTGTCGAAGCTGATTCTGCTTTTGTGCTCGCTGTTGTTGCTGAGGCTGCTTTTACCTTTGCCCCACATCCGATAATTCCGGGCATCATTGAAGCAGATATCACTACTGCCAGAGCCTTCTTTATTCTCATGTTGTATTTCCTCCCCAAACTTTTCCATACTTAATAAGATGTAGCATAAACAGTAGAATTTCAAGAGTTTTCTGTTATGCTGCTATCTTGGCTTCCTGAGATAGTAGCAGAAGCTCCGATGTGAAGTACCTTTTCATTCTGCTACCTTTTACACTTTTCTTTATAGTAGCAGAATGGCTGGCGCTTTTTGTTCTGCTACCTTTCACGCTTTTCTGTATAGTAGCAGAATGTCAGACGCTTTTTGTTCTGCTACCTTTCACACTTTTCTGTACAGTAGCAGAATGGCTGGCGCTTTTTGTTCTGCTACCTTGCCAGCTTTTCTGTATAGTAGCAGAATGGCTGGCGCTTTTTTGTTCTGCTACCTTGCCAGCTTTTCTGTATAGTAGCAGAATGGCTGGCGCTTTTTGTTCTGCTACCTTGCCAGCTTTTCTGTATAGTAGCAGAATGGCTGGCGCTTTTTGTTCTGCTACCTTTTACACTTTTCTGTATAGTAGCAGAATGGCTGGCGCTTTTTGTTCTGCTACCTTTTACACTTTTCTGTACAGTAGCAGAATGGCTGGCGCTTTTTGTTCTGCTACCTTTCACACTTTTCTGCATAGTAGCAGAATGGCTGGCGCTTTTTGTTCTGCTACCTTTTACACTTTTCTGCATAGTAGCAGAATGGCTGGCGCTTTTTGTTCTGCTACCTTGCCAGCTTTTCTGTATAGTAGCAGAATGGCTGGCGCTTTTTGTTCTGCTACCTTTCACACTTTTCTGCATAGTAGCAGAATGGCTGGCGCTTTTTGTTCTGCTACCTTGCCAGCTTTTCTGTATAGTAGCAGAATGGCTGGCGCTTTTTGTTCTGCTACCTTTCACACTTTTCTGTATAGTAGCAGAACTATCCTTTATTATGTAAGCAAAATAGTCAAAAAAGATGCAATTCCACCAGGTTTTTTTTCAAATGCAAGGTGGAAGAAGCAATTTTCCCGTTGACACAGCCTTTAACATTCATTTTATAGGCCGCCATCAAGAAATCTTTCATATTTTATGTCTGCCTATCCAAGAATCTTTCACATCTTTTGTCTGGCTATCCAAGAATCTTCCTCATCATATATCCGGCTATCCAATAAATCTTCCTCATCTTACGGCTGGCTATGCAAGAACTCCTTCACATCTTTTGCAAATTCCTCCGGGTCTGCACAATGTGCATCGTGCCCGAATCCTTCCAGTTTATACATTTTCTTCATAGGAGCGCTGATAGCCTTAAGGTACTGCTCTGCTTTTTTCACAGGGCACACCCAATCTTCTGAACCGGATATCAGACAGAACGGCATAGAATAGTCCACAGATTCTTTGTACGCATCAAAGGAAAGCACAAAGTCAAAGAGTTGCTTATTTTTGTCTACATATTTATTGATATCTCCCATTTGAAATAAAAACCACCGCAAGTCATCTATGCCCGTATATGGAGAAAATAGCGCCAATCCAAACTGATCTGCATGTTTTTCCACAGGATGATAGATTGATGTTTGATCTCTAAGTGAGAGTAAATTGGGAATCCCCGGATTCTCGCAATATTCTTCATACGCTTTTTCCATAGCGGAGGTATCATTTCCTGCAGCCTTCGCTTTTTCCATGGCATCATTGTAGCTGTACATATCTGCATCTGCCAGGGATACCAGTTGTCCAACTCCTATATATGCCTGCACCTTCTCTGCATGTGACTTTGCATAGACACTTCCCAAAACAGTCCCATAAGAATGTCCCATAATAATGACCTTGTCCTGCTCGAATCTGTCACAGGCATAGGAAACAAGCACATCCAAATCCTCCAAAGCTTGTTCAAAGGTAGCTGTCTGATTATCAGGATCAGTCTTTTCATTTTTAAAATAAGTTCTTCCGCATCCTCTCTGATCCCAGGCAATAACTGTATATTCATCGGTGAGGTAATCTGAAAAACAATAGCTTATAAATGTATCCGGAGAAGAAGGTCCTCCATGAAGATAGATAATCACCGGATTCGATGTGTTCTCTCCCATCATCGATACATATTGCTGCTGTCCATTAATATCCAAGTATGTAGTTTCATTTACACCACCTTTGTACATCATCCTATGGTGCATATAATTGGTAGCCCTAAAAAAATATATAATCAGTATACCTGCCATAATAAGAATTATTAAAACAGCAAGTATAAATTTAATGATTTTTCTTATATGGTAATGATTTGCTGTTTTCATTTTTCTGCATCCCCATAGCACTACTTTATTGTTATCTTTTCCCTACATCCCCCGTGGTACTACTTAACTGCTATTTTTCTCTGTATCTTCCGTAGTACTACTTACTATTATCTTTTCCCTGCATTCCCCGTAGCGCCACTTAATTGTTCTCTTTTTCCTGTAGCTAGCACTACTTTACTGTTATCCTTTTCCTGTAGTACTCCTCTACTCTTATCAAATTATCTTCCGATCTCTCCATTTTCCGCTTCTGAAGCGCCATATATCCAGCGCAGCCTTTATGCACCAGTCAAGCACCATAGCAAGAGCTATTCCTATGACACCCATTCCCATCCACAAAGCAAGGATAAATGACAGAGCTGTTCTGCATACAACCGTAGCAAAGATAGACGCCCACATCGTAAATTTCACGTCCCCTGCAGCACGAAGGCCGGATGAAAGCGGTCCGGAAAAGGGCTGGACCAGCGCGGAAAACAGATTATGTATTGCAACTATTATCAGTATCAGACGCTTAGTCTCATCGGAGAGATTATATAAAGTAAGTAAAATCGGAGTCAGCGCCATTACTATAACATTCCAGATGAGCGCAAGTACAAGGGACAACCTTGTGAGCTTTTTAATATTCCATTCGGCAGCTTCGTAATCACCTGCTCCTACGCACTGCCCGACTACTGTGATGAACACCGTTCCCATGGACATGCCCATGCATGCAGCCAAAGACCAGAATGTCTGCCCTGTGGTGTTTGCTGCTATCTGCGAGGTTCCAAAGGTTGCTGTAAGCATACCAAGAACAACCTTGGCAGCCTGAAAAAGCGTATTTTCTATGGAGTTTGGAATTGCTACACCTAAAATGCGCCCTGCCATGGGAGCATCCAGGCGTAGTGAATCCCGAATCCTTATACTGATTCTGGGATAACTCATTGCTTTTATTTTTTCCAAAAGATCATCAGAAGCCTTTGTCTCTATGCACAGGGCTGTCATAATAAATGCAGCCACATACCATGAAATCGTAGTAGGCCATGCAACTCCTGCAGCACCGGCTTTAAGAACAAAGATTCCTATCGCATTTCCCACAACATTTACAAGATTAGCTACAAATGAAACCCACATGGTTACTCTGGTCTGTCCCATTGCACGAAAAACTGCAGCCCCGGCATTATAAACAGCATTCGCAGGAAAAGACCAGGCCACAATCCACATGTATATCTTGCATGCTTCCAGGGTATCTGCCTCTGCCTTAGGATACATTGTCTGAAGAAGAGATGATCCGAAAAAAAGCATCATCACCATACATAGCAAAGAAAGTGCCCCACCTATAAAAAATATCTGAGAAGCGGATAAATCCGCATTATCCTTTTCCTTACTTCCTATGTATTGGGATACAACTACCGATCCTCCTGCGGAGATAGCTGTAAACAGATATATGAAAATGGTGTATACCATGGTATCAAGCCCTACACCGGCAACCACGGCTTCGCCTGCATAACTGACCATCATGGTATCTGCAAGTCCTACCACCATCTGCAGAAGCTGCTCTATAAGGAGCGGTATGATCATCGCCTTTAAAGCAGCATTATTAAAGCGTTTACGCTCATCCGGTAAATATTCTCCTGGTTCTATTATCCTCTCAAGCATAGTAATGTTTTCATATGAACCACATAAGTCACTTGTAAAAGTTAATTCCTCATTACAATGCTTATGAATGACACAAATCCATTGTAAAAAGTTAATTCCACTTTGTAATGCTTATGTATCACATATGAAAAACCTCCATTTCTTTTGTTTTCTTTACCATAAATATGATATCATTTTTTCGAAAACAAAACCTAATCGTTATTGGTTTTGCTATTGATTCATTTGTAAATATTTGGAGGCATGCATGAACAACAAAAAGCTTGCAGTCATTTTCCCGGGCATGGGTTATCACAGTGATAAGCCACTTCTTTATTTTTCAAAAAGAATCGCCCGTGAAAACAGTTATGAAATAATCGAGGTTAATTACAAATTCCCTCATAAAGCACGTGAGATTATGAATGACAAGATCAGAATGCAGGATGCTTTTGAAACAGCCGCTGATCAGATAAAAGAAGTCCTTGGCAATATTTCTTTTGAAGATTACAGTGATGTTATTTTTATAGGAAAAAGTATTGGCACAGCTTTGGCTGCGCATTTTGACAATGAACTGCAGATTGGGGCCAGGCACCTTGTATTTACCCCTGTTCCGCAGACTTTTGACATAATAAGAAAAAATGCAGGCGTAGTCTTCCATGGTCTTGATGACCCCTGGTGTCCAAATGACGTCGCCGAAGCAAAATGCAAAGAGCTTGAACTTAAGCTTTACACAGTGGATAAAGCCAACCATTCCCTTGAAACCACGCATATTGCAGAAGATATTCGTAATCTGAAAGACATAATGCAGAAAGTAAAACAGTATATCTGTCCTTACAAGGTTATTATGTTTGATCTGGATGGAACACTTACAGATTCCGGTAGGGCAATTATGTCATCAGTGAAGTATGCTCTTACACATCTTGGAATAACAGATCAGCCCATAGAGAAGCTCAGAAGTTTCATCGGGCCATCTCTTTTCGATTCATTCAATAGAGAATATCATCTGACCGGGGCAGACTGCGATGAGGCTGTTGCCAGTTACCGGTATATCTATGAAAAAGAAAACATGTACGACGTTGATATATATGAAGGTATACCTGAGCTCCTTAAAAGTCTCAAAGAAAAAGGCTTCACTGTTATTTTGATAACCAGCAAGCCTCTTGTATTTTCAGAAAAAATCATGGATAAAGTAGGTCTTTCCAAATACTTTGACCATATGGTGGGACCAGATCTGTCCGATCACAGTTCTGATAAAAAGCGTCTCATAGAAATTGCCATAGAAAAATATGGGCTGAACAGGAATGAATGTGTGATGATAGGTGATACCGCCTATGATATCAAAGGCGCTGTTGGTGCAGAAGTAGACAGCATCGCTGTGACATATGGATATGGCAGCCCTACAGAGATAATGAATTCCGGTGCAGATTTCATGGTTGATTCAGTAGAAAGCCTCTCTAAGCTTTTTATGTAAGCTTACAAATTGATTGCATGATTAGATTAATCAAGAAACAAAAGACATATATTTCTGCACACTTTTTGCAGCCTTTTTTATATCGCCCGTAAATTCATCGCAAAACTCGCTCACTATACCTTCAACAGCCTTCATGGCAGAAGGCCCCTGATCGTCAAATGCAACCGGTGCATCTTCTGTGGTTTTACTAAGCCAAAAAGTGGCACCGGCAACAATAACATAGGCGGGAGCTTCATCAAATATCCTTGCGGCTTCCACCGCCTTTTCTACGCATTCTCTCATTTCTGAGTGTTTTGATTGCGCCTCAAATATAACCGCCTTTATTATTTCAAGATTTGCGAGCATTTTTGTTCCAAAGCTGGCTTTTGATTCTTTGTAGATTGTTTTTAAGATCATCTCCGAATAACCAATCATACTAAGCGCGGTGTCATATTTTCCCTCATGCAAAAGAGGATCAATCCACCGACCGGTAACATTGATCACATTCATGCTGCTTAGATAGAGGCCTTCTGAAAAGAACTCATAGGCCTTTTCTATATCCTTATCATCCCGGTATACTTCGCCAATCTCCGCATCTAATATGCCATTGATATTTATCTCTTTTAATAGCTCGATCCTTTTCTTTGTGTTTTTCTCAAGCAGTGCCAGATTGTGAAGTATAGTAAACTCGTTGCGGGTTTTCTTTTCGTCATCCGGAATATTAATCTGGGCCTTTTTATACAGCTCTTTCGCAAGCCTTCGGTTATTTTCTGCTCTGTTCTCAAGCCACATTATGTACCGGATTCTTGCAGCGATCATCAGAAGGTCAAAATTATTGGGATATTTAACAAGAGCCTTTGAACATTCCATCATAGCCTCATCCAGCTCATGCTTTTTATAATAGTCATCTATTCTATCAAGTATTTCAGGGACTTTCTTCAAAGGTGTATCATAACCAACAAGCACATCCACAGAGATTTCAAAAAAATCGGCAAGCTCCATTATCATAGAAATGTCAGGAATACAGTTTCCGTTTTCCCACTTGGAAACCGTTCCGACACTCACTCCGACAGCCTCAGCAAGCTGTTCCTGGGTAAAAGACTTTGCTTTGCGATTTTTCTTGATATTCTCACATAGATTATGCTTCATTTTCTATTACTCCCTGTAACAATTTTTTATTCTGGAAAAAGAACATTCCTATAAACAATATCGTTCCCAGCGCTCCAAAGAAAAACAGGATCTTAGCTACGCTTAAATGAAGAGCAAGCATACTTACCAAAAATGTCGCTACAGGCGCACTTGCTACAGCTATAGCATTAAAAACCGCACCAATTCTGGCAAGATAGTCCTTATCTACCACCTTTACAAAGGTAACATTAAGGCAGCTCATGAGAAGCCCTGAGGTAAAGCCAAGTGAAATAAAGCAGGCTCCGCCAAGCATATATGCAAAGATAGCATTTCCTTTTACAACTCCGCCAAAGGAAAGAATAACACATGTAAGTCCGAGGATCGATCCAAGTAATATAGCCAGTGAATCAAAGGAAACTTTATCAATGATCCTAGGCATTATGAGGGATGCAACGATTGTAGCGCCTGACATTAGCATCACGCAAAAGCTCATGAAATTACTATCCATGCCATATACTTCTGATGTGATAGGTGCTAAAAAGCTGTTAAGCGGTGTGAGTATAAAGTTCAAAAGTACGCAAAGGAAGCAAAAGTAAAGCACAGTCGAATTCTTGAAAAGGTATTTGATTCCTTCTGTAAATTTCGTCTTGTAGTCCTGATTTGCAATTTCCTCATTTTTAAGAACGCAGCCTTTATATTCGATAGTTGCTATTATCAAAGCTCCGATAAAGAAGGTGGCTGCATCGATGATCATTGCTGATCCGACGCCAAATGCAGCAATAATAGCTCCTGCCGCGCCCATACCTATAAGCTCAAATATTTTAGAAGCTGTCATGTTAAAGCCTGTGGCTGTTGCATAATGCTTTTCATCTATAAGCTCCGGAACAAATGCTGATGATGCCGGAAGATTAAATGACTCCACAGTTGTTATGATCAGGGTAAACGCTGCCATAAGGATTGGTGTTACAAGATGCATATAGTACAACGCTGCAAAACCTGCTATTATCAGTCCCCTGAGAATGTCAGTAGCTATAACAATATGCTTCTTATTTTTTCCCTCAACAAAGGGGCCTGCAAATGGCTGAACAAATATGCCGGGAAGCTGATTTAATCCAAATATAAGTGCTGACCAGGTTGCACTTCCTGTAATCTGATACACAAGCCAGGTAAATGCAATGGCATCCACCGAGTCTCCAAATCTGTTAATAAGATTCGATGTTATAAGCTTTCTGCAATTCGGCATCTTCAATATTTCTTTGTAAGTAATCTTTTTTTCTTCCATTTTAAAACCCCTTCCAAACTCATTTTCTTGTAATGATTGTATTGGAAGAGGCTTATTATATTAATACACAATTTTTCTAGTTTATAAAGATATTTTTTTCGTGATTGGAAAATTTGACTCACACTGCATCTTCCTTAAGAGCTTCTATGATATTATCATCCTTTATCTTGTTGATACTTAGGCCCATGCTGATTCCCAGTATTCCAAAAACAGCCAGTACAACTACGCCATAAAACAGTAAGTTCGGATTAAAGGTATACAGCGCCGAATCAAAGGACCGATACATAAGAAAGCTGAGCAAAAGGGATATCGGAGTCCCCCACAGAAGTGCCTTGAATCCATAGAGAAAAACTTCAAGCCATATCATCTTTTTAAAGCCGCCATTAAGCAAACACGTGGCTATTTTTTTTTTTTCATCCAAATAAATCTGTACCCTGCTATTCATCACGTTTGCAGCTTCTTCTGCTGTTCTTTCTCCCGCAAAGAACGGGGCCAGTTCCTCGGAGATGATATCACCAATATAAAACAGTTCGTAATTTATTGGATTAGCTTCCTCTGCCATCATCTTTAGCTTCTCTGCATTTTCCTCAGATACTCCTTCTCCCTTATAGCTTATGCCATTCATATAGCTGGAAGCGCCCTCAGATGTCTCATTTGCCTGAGCAAGCTCCAGTTCCCTATAAAAAGCTTCTTTTTCTACCGGGAAATGACCACCATACTTCTGCTCATTAGTTTTCGAATACTTACTCTGCGCATTCTTCATCTGGGCATCGTGAGAAATGATAAACTTAAGGAACTCTTTTGCACCTTCAGGGCAGGTTGCCTTTGCATTAAGGTACAGCATATTGCAAAAGGCATACGCACCGCTGCCTTCATATCTCGGATATCCGGCAAGAGATACACTTCCATCAAAACAGGCATCAAGGTAATTCATCACTTCCGGACTACCTACTCTCAGATTTTCAGATATTATCTTCCCTGCGTCGATTTTTTCCTTATAATTGTTTTCATTGATATTCTCAGGACAAGCATATTTTGAGGCAAACTTTATCAGTTCTACAAATTCAGGGCTATCAAGATGGCTTTTCCTGTTATTCCAGTCAATAAAGGAAGGATTAGTTTCGTCCAAAAGTCCATAATAGAAAACGATATCTTCCCCTGATGTATTAAGTGCTACTGCCTCTGCATCAGCTTCTTTGGTTATCTCCAACAGTTCATTAAGTGAGACGGAAGCTCTGTCACCAAGAATTCTACCAGGATATGCTGCAGTTTCCATGTAGAATTCATAAGGGATTCCATATTGTTCACCCTCGAACTGTCCGTTCTGGAGTACAGCATCAAAATATTTTGATTTATCCTGAATCAGATCACCCACAGAATTTATCAGTCCATTTTGAACCATGTCCTTCTGTTCCATTATTCCATTGACAATGAGGTCAGGTCCTGTGCCAGTAAGAAATGCTTTCTTAAGATCCGTCTGATATTTCTCCATATCCTCAGGATCTTCAGGAAGACTAACATTTATGTGATAATCTGCATTAGTCCGATTAAACATGGCTATATAGTAATCAAGACTGGCAATCTTAAAGGGCATGGAAATAACAACTTCCTGCTTTTCCGCTTCTCTTTTTGAGTCGAGATCAGCCTCCAGTACATAATGGCTGCCTTCAAAGTCAGTAAGCACTTTAAGAGTGTTATCCTGTTTTTCAATCTTACTGATATTACTTAGGAAGTATCCCCTGTTTTTCCAGTCTATAAGCTTATCCTCACTGCCGTCCTCTTTCAGAAGCATTAGTGATTCAGTATCCGTAACGTACCAGCTATCTGTTGTTTTAGCCATAGCCTGAATAGCAGATATATCACTATCGGCTTTATAGGAAAAGGAGCTTTCCTTTTCGTCCACCGTACCTGCAAAAAATGTCTCTTCGTTATTACCATACCAAATCGCAGAAGCATCTTCTGACAAGTCTATTCCTTCAATTTTACCGGAATAATTGTCCTGACGGATTTCTTTTGTGCTGAGATTATATGAGATAATCCTGTTTTCAGCAGGATAGTTCTTATAGGAATAAACAGTATCTTTCCCATCAAAAAAGAACTGATTGTCTGACCACTGGTTTTCCGGTTCTTTTTCCGTGACAGGATACTCTGAGATTAGTGAAAAAGCACCATCGGTATCCATTTTCCCAAATGCATAGTAGTTCTTATCACCATCCAGATATCCTGATGAGACAAAGTAAACCACATCTTCATAGATTCCTGCTATCCTGCACGGTTTATAGCCATGGCGGATATCTACAGATTCGTATTCTCCATCCAGGTTCAAATATGGGGCCTCATAATTCTTCCACTCATCGAACGGATACTCAGAAATCTGGATATAATATCCCAAATCCATTTCATCATTATATTCCGGATCCCGTCCCCAAAGCTGGGCAAGGCGATAAACCTTATTCCCAGCCATTTTTATATCAAGTTCCTTAACCCAGTCATCACTATTCTTGATCAGACCGGAATCCGCATCCGGTAATTCATGCTCTTTTATCTGGCATTCAAATATCTTTTTGCTTTCGGCTGGTTCTATGCCGCCTATAGCATTCCTTTTTCCACACGCACTAAGTAATGTCATGGTGCATACAAGCACCATGGGCAGTACTCTTGTCCCAAAACTCTTTATCATTACCCTCTAGTATTATTCCTCTCCCTAATCTTCTTATCTCATCCAACTAAACTCATTCATATATGCGCAGTAATCCGATGTAATATACGCATCTGCTCATATTCTTCAGCAAATGTCGGATCTGATATGCTTGCCTCTATAAATCCATATTTTGAAACCAGATACTCTCCCAGTTCCTGCAAGCTATGCGTTCCGGGATGTATTCTTTTAGCAATGAAATATCTCTTTATTCTAGTTATACGGCGCTGTATCCTTTGCTTAAATGTCGGTTCCTTCGACTTATCTAATAAAAATATGGCAGTCGGTCCGTCAGCACCACCAATTATTACATCAGATTTTATTCCCATATAACCATTATCTCCTCTGGATCATTCTCTGCGTTATTTGCCTCATACCCAACTCTCTCGTTCTACATTCTTTAATTGAATGGCTATGCTGATTCTTTATTCATAGTAATGGAGTCTTCCCATACCTATTGTAGCCCAATGTCTGGCAAGTTCGAGCTCTGAATCAACATAGTCCTGATCATATTCTCCATCTGCCTTCATTTCTTCAATATCTCTCTGAACTCCCTCTGGAGTTGACTCTCTGGAAATACCAATGCTTATTTCATTAAAGATATATGAATACCCATTTCCATCATCCTCAATTCTGTCGCTATTATGAGATTTCAAAATCTCAACTAAGTCATCAGCGTTGCTGTCAAAAGCAGCCATGCCATAAATATAAGGTTTTATGCATCCATTTTTTCCACCCAGAAAATCTATGAACTGAACTTTGTCACTTTCATCAAAATTGATAGCAAGATCACTATCAAAATAATAATAGCAATTCTCCCATATATCTGCATTTCCAAGAAGACTGATGACTTCGCTTTTACTCATCCCCATCAAAATCTTCTTATCATCCAAAATGATTCCCTCAAGCGGATTTATTATTGCCTTAATTTTGTGCGTCCACATACCTATAACTCTCCACTGATATTTTTATATTCTATAAATCATCATGGTAAATAGCGGAACTTAATCGTTCCTGATTCATAACTCTCATCATTTCCGAAAGCAGCTTCTCCTTTGCACCATCCACTCATGAAAAATAAAACATTTTCAAATTCAAATGTGCTATCCGCAAGGTATTGCTTCGTATCATATACATATTCTATAGCATAATCCTGCTTCGCTTCTGAAACAGTCTCATCCTCTATCATAGTCTCAAGTTTTTCTGTTGATGGGGCTTTTAGCCTTTTAACAATCTTGTTATATTGAGATGAACCTTCATCATAACGCTCTGTAGTTCCATCTTTATAAACTACAACATGATCCGGCTCCGGAAGCATTTCTATTATTGCATTTTCATCAATGGTACTGCCTTCAACATCGGAAAAATTTAATACAATCCGCACAACAGCATAGACAATAACTAACGCAAAATACCCCCACGCCAGCCATTTTTGTGAAAAGGATTCGCCATCAATCTTTTTAAACATAGAATGAAAGAACAGAATAGTTAGAATTCCATACGGTAATGCCATTGCTAATATTTCTCCAAATCCAAGTGACGAAGGAGCGCAGATTATAACCCACAGTAGGCAGGAAAAACCATACCCGCCAAACAGAAAAATAATTAATCTGGTTAGTTTTTTATTATCAGGTCTCCATGCCCATCGTTCTCTAATAAAGAAAAATATTATAGCGATTAAAAGAGTAATTCCGATAGCCAAAAATGCATTCCAAATGTTAGAAAACATACCGATTCTCCTCTCAATGTAAACAGTTTTTCTATGATTCTTATATATATAACGTTTGAGCTATACATTTCGTGACATAGAATATTCTTTTTATTAGTAATGGAAAATCATTTTTTCCTGATTTCTTCAAGACAACGTCCAAGCGGTGTCTCATCTTTGATACACATAATATCCGGTTTTGTCCCTGTAACCGCATTTATACTGCCATCCGGATTTTCTCCAACATTTCCTGAAAAACGTATTAGTATCCCTGAATCAGGAAGTAGGAGCATCACCGGTGTCGGTCCCAAGCCATCACCTGAGGTTTTTGTTCCTACTAATGTCGCCCATCCGGTAGCTTTACAAAAGCAAACAAATTTCTCCGAAGCTGAATACACTCTGTTGCTTGTCAGAACCCATTTCTTTATGTCCCTATCAATTATCTCTCCATCAAAGTCTTCCTCTGAAAGAGTCCATGTATTCGTATAATATCGGTCAAGCCCCAACTCTGAAGCCCATTCCGGTGTGTCTGAAAGTTCAGAAACAGATTTTGATTCAAAATCCGCATAATACTTATTGATTAATGGCGTAGACTTAAAAAAAGATCGATATCCAAACTCATATGTACCACCAAAAGGTGCAACCAGATTTTCCATCCAGTATCCATCGCTTCCGCCACCATTTAATGTAATATCGAAAATTATATTCTCTGCCTCAGGATATTTTTTCAAACCTTCATAAACTATGTTGCTATCCCTATCCACCAATTCGTAGTGGAAAGATGGAATTTTAATATACAATGCCTTACAATCAGCGATATATTGCATAAAGACATCCGGAAACTGCTCCTGAGTATCCTGCACAAATTGTTCTGATGACTCCGGTATTTTATAACGTTTTGAAAGTTTTGGATCTGTGACTATCTCGTAATATGTCCTCTCAGTTTCTCTGTAATAATCATCATTTACAAATATGTTATATAAAGATGCATAATCTTCGGGTGAAGCGATATTCAGATGTGCAAAGTTTTGTAGTTCAGCTAACATGTTTTGTAACATGCCGTAGAAGTCATCTTCCTTTGTAATATCCTTGGTTTTCTCAGCATATCTGTCGTATATTTCATCAACATCTATGCCTTTGTCCTCAAGACATGGCAGGTAAGGATAACTGTTTCTAAGCTCATCCCACAGTACCTCATAGTCGCTCATATATGGAGCTTCACCTTTTTCCCCGCTAAAGGTAATACTAACATCGTTACCGCAAAATACCTGAATCTGCTTTATTAAATTGTCCTTATCATCTTCAGATACCCCGTATGCCCCGGTATCGATAGTAACTTCTTGAACCACTAAATCATCAGATATAACAGTTTCAACCTCTGCATCGCCTATGTTTAGCAGTTCCGCCATTACATCTGATATCTGTTTCTCAATATATTTCCCATACTCATCTGCTGTAACCGGTGTAGCATCTGTTAATGATTCTATATCCGCAGGATCTTCCGTTACATTTTGCTTTGATGAACCATTTCCGCATCCACTCAGTAAAAGCAAGATGAATACTGCCCCAATGGTGATTCTCCTAGACCAAAAGCTCTTTACCATACCTTTTCCCCTACTTTACGACCATCATCTATTCTCACTAAGGAAAATGCTAACCCGGCTCTGTATGATATCAGCCACCTCTTCCGCAGATTTCTGATTTTCATAATAAGCCCCGGCTTCTTCGGTTATTATGTTTTCAATCTGGATTTCATTAGTTGTTACATCTGTCACCGATGAAATGAAATCTATCACGGTTTCTGCTTCTTCCTTAGAGAGTTCATCGAGCTGATATTCCTCATTTCCTATCCCAAGTATATCACCCGTATATACTTCTTCGCCCTTGGAATTAGTATAGTAAGGTCTTTCCTGCGCTTTAGTCGCCATCGCTTCAAGAGCACTTTTCTTTATTGGAAAATCCCTCTGTAATTTATTTCGATAGTCATCGTCATAAAAAGACTTCATGAATTCCCAGGCTGCATCTTTATATTTACAGTTGTGGTTCATTGCTATCTGCATTCCCATGGAGAGGAAGGATTTTCCTCCATCATTTGTTGGATAACCATTAAACTCTACATCCGTGCCAAAGTATCCATCAAGCAGCAGCTTATAGTCCTGAAAAGATGCCAGGGTATAATCCAAAAGAAGAGCTTTATTTTGCCTGAAGTATGTTTCGTATTCTTCCCAATCATCGTTATCTTCATCATCTTCTGTTTCTTCCGGAAACTGATTAATGAATTTCAGAAGATTAACAAAGCCCTCTGAATCAAAACTGCAGGTTCCATTTTCATAATTAATAAAAGTGCTTCCTGTGGTTTCGTAGAAGTCCGTGGCTGCATCTCTTGTCATATAGCCCATTCCGACAACAGGATCAATACCATTTGTTTCGCATATTTCTTTATAATTCTCCAGTGTGACCTTCTGATTTCCAAGCTTATCTTTAGCTGCAACACAGGTATTCACATAAAAAGACGGAACAACGGTATACAGTTCTCCATTTACTCTTGTGGCATCGACCACATTGGGTAAAAGATCAGAGATGCTAATATCAGGATCATTTTCAAAATATGAATCAAGGGGCTCAAACACACCTTTCTTCGCATAATTCTGAAGAGCTGCAGAATGGGAAACCACCATAATATCCGGCCCCTGTCCCTGAACAAATTCAAGCCCCAGCTTATCTACACAGTCAAAATATCCTGACAAATCCGCTCCCGCGCTGTCAGTAGCATAATCAATCAGCTTAAGCCTGTATTTATCACTCTTTTTATTGAATTTGGAGACCTGCTTTCTGACCTCATCAGATATGAAAATGGTTCCAACTGTGATAATCTCTTTTTCCGTAATTTCTGATGGATCGATTTTCGTCAAACCGGCAAGCTCAGATTCTTCATCGGGCATTTCATTTATTACATAGAGTTTTCCGGTTTCATCATCCCCGATATATGTCAGGTAATTTATTACTATATCCGATGACTCAAAGTCACAGACAAGCGTCATCTGCTCGTCCCCAAGATTAAAGGCCTTTATTCCGGAGCGCTCTTCAACATAAAAATCGAAGGCTTTTCCTGGATAGATTCTATTCCCATTCTGTGCATCGTTTGGAATAGAAACCTCTTCATCAAAATCCATCGTATCCGGGTTGAATTTTTTAATGATAAGACCGTTTTCATTGTAGGAATTGTCATATAGATATACGTTGCCATCTCGCAGCATATATAGATTTCCGAAGTAGTAATCATCAGAAGAATCATCATTTCCACCTATGATTTCTTCTCCTTCATCGGTGTTTTCATCATAAAATGAAGCTGCGCCTCTACTATAGGTCAGGATTCCCCTACCCTTAACATAGGCCATGCTCCCTACTGTCAGCTTCGAATCTGTCTCAGTAAGCGGTTTCTCCCATATAATATTCCCTTCTGCTGAAAGTTTTACAATAGTAGAAGTAGTATTGTCAGCACGAAATTTTTCCGAGTAGGCAATCTCTTCCTCATTTTCATAAGCTTCCAGCCAATCATCGGTGTAAACTGTCTTTATCAGATACAGATTTTCGTCTTCGTCAGCTGTCATCTCACTATATGCGATGTTATAGGCAGCTTGAAGCGGAAGCTCAGTCACAGCTCCGGAAGCATAATCAACCCTCATTATCTCCGGAGCAGCTTCGCTCCCTTCGTAGTAGCCTATCAGTGTGAAAAAACTGTCCTCTGTGCTGCAACTGCTAATGCAGTAACTACTATCCTTTACAGGTAAGTCGATGTCCTCCCACCGATATACATGATCCTTGTCAATCGCAGGTTCAGCATCAGCGTTTTCCTGCAGAGCTACATTTTCCTTATTTCCACATGCACCAAGGATGGTCATGGTACATATCATGCCCATAGCTAATACTCTTGTCCCAAAACTCTTTTTCATAGTCCCCTTTTCTCCGATTTTGAAAGCCTTATCTCAATCTCGTTATGTAATGCCATAAGTATCGACTTTTAAAAACAGTCAACCCATCCACAGCTTTTAATGTCATCAAATGTAACTTCTTTATTTAATTCAGAACCATTAGTTAACGGCTCCGGTTTGGAAGACATCTCCCCATCCATCATGTTCTGAGCTATATCTGTAAGTTGAAGTTTATTCTCTTCTACAAAGGCTACTATTTGTTTTTCTCTAGATGGTCTTGTACATAAAAAAATCATAAAAGCCGCGATAGTGCCGATTAAAACTGCCATAAATCTAACTTTTGCAAATATATTTTTCATGTAAATCCTCCTGGCAAAGTTTTCCCTTCTCAAGTATCTTTAATCCCCTCATTTATATAACGCATGAGCATTTAATTTTGGGACAGAAAAATCTGCTTATTTTATATTTTTCTTCTGCCATATAATCCCCAAATAAGAGTAGAACATCCCATCGTTCCCACAATAGCTCTCCATACCAAACCGGGGATTCCAAATAATGGTGGGAATGGAGATCCTTGCTAAATTCATATTATCATCTATTTTTTCAGAAAAATCTTAATAATTCTTAAGTTTTCCTAAGTCGTATAAAATCTATGTTATAGTAAAGAAAAACCATAATAAGGACACATTATGAGCTCACAGACCATACTGATAATTGAAGACGATGAAAGCATAAGAGATAGCGTGAAAATTCTTCTTGAAAGTGAAGATTTTTCAGTATTAGAAGCTTCTTCCGGCGAACAAGGTCTTTCTATGCTAACTGAAAATACAGATCTTGTAATTCTTGACATAATGCTCCCCGGAATGTCCGGTTATCAGGTTTGCGAAGAAATCCGTAAAAATTCTGTTGTCCCTATCCTATTTCTAACTGCCAGATCTGCTGAAGAAGATAAGGTTCTTGGGTTCTCTCTCGGTGGAGATGACTATCTTGTAAAACCATTTTCGTATGTTGAATTATCTTCAAGAATACACGCTATGCTAAGAAGACATAAGGAATACGACTCATCAGCATCTCGCATTAGTACATGCACTGAAAAATGGCTTGAGCACAATGGCATAAAAATAAACACATGTAAAAACGAGGTGTACATTGATGGCAATGAAGTATCGCTAACAGAAACTGAATACCAGATTTTACTACTTCTGATCAGCACTTCGGACAAGATCTTTTCAGCACAGGAATTATACGAAGCAGTATGGAATGAAACATATCTCCAGGATTCATCAAATACTGTAATGGTTCATATAAGGAAACTACGAACAAAAATAGAAAAAAATCCACAGGAACCTCGCAGAGTCTTAACTATTTGGGGAAAGGGTTACAAAATTGGCTAAAACTAAGACACGAAGCATTACAAAGAAAATAATGATATTGTTTGCTCTAAGCATGGCAGCTTCGCTTACATTATTTTTTATACTCTTCTCCACAGCAAATTATATTCTGGATGACATATTTCAAAACTCCAATTTTCGAAAAGACATATCTGACCCTCTGGTAAGCCGGTTTCAATACTACGTAACAGAAAAAAATTTAAAGGCGACAGAAACTTTTGCAATCCGTGACTGGGCCGAGGAAAACAAGGTCGACTATTTTACTATATCCAGAGAAAACCTTCTTCTTTATGACAATGCGTACATGGGCAAGATTCCTCTTGATAATACAGAATCCGAACAACTAAATTACACCAGACTATATATGAGCAATGTTAGATTTGCCGATGGTGATGCGGATGTTTTCATCTACAAAAATGTTGAACGGAAATACTATTTCACAGCATATGCAATATCTGCCCTACTAAGCGGATGTGCTGGTTTTGTAATAGTTCTGTTTGGAATAAAAAAGGAAGTACTTTATATCGTAGAACTTGGAAATGAAGTAAACAAAATGAATTCCGGACTCGAAAATGCCTCATTCCGTATCATGGGCGACGATGAGCTTTCAAGTCTCGCAGGTGCTATAGAGCACATGCGTACTGATCTAATAGAAAAGCAAGAAAATGAGCTTAAGATGAAAAAGGCACAGGATAATCTTGTTCTTGGCATGGCTCACGATCTCAGGACTCCTCTGACAAGCCTTATGGCTTACATCGAAATAGTCAAACGACAGGATAACCTCCAAAATGTATCTGATTATTCCGATAAAGCATTACAAAAAGCATTTGAGATAAAAAATCTGTCAGATCAGTTGTTTGACTTTTTCCTAGTCAATTCCGATGCAAAAGACGAATTTGAAGTAGTTACAGTAGAATATGCATTTAGCGATTATCTTTCAGAACTATGTAATTATCTGGGTACGCAAGGATTTTCTGTAGAAGTGCAGGAACTATCATGGCCAAATCAGAATGTATCCGTATCTTTTGATTACATTGGCAGAATTATGAATAACATCCAGTCAAACATAGTTAAGTATGCGGATAAAACAAAGCCTGTATATCTTGATACCAAATGTGACGGGAAAACTTTCTGTATCTCTGTTGAAAATACAGTTTCTGCCAATGCTAACAACAACTCAAGTAACGGAATTGGTCTAAAAAATATCAATTCAATGATGAAAAAAATGAATGGGGATTGTCTTATTCATGCTAGTAAATCCACATTTAAAATTGACCTAGCAATAACCATGCTATAAAGACAATTCTATCCACTTTACATGGTTAGAGTAGATTATTGTTTTATCACCTACAATGAAGCAGTTTTCAAGTCTGCCCAACCTGATACTGGAGTAACAATACTTGTTGAGATATCTTCACAGTACCTCCACGGATAAGCTGCTCCCCAACTTCAGTAAAGCCCATCTTTGCGTGAAAAGCCAGACTCTCTTTATTATAAGGGACAGTAGTAATTGCAGCGCCTACTATATCTATGTCATTCTCTTTGGCATAATCGAATGCATAATGATATAACTTACGTCCTAAACCCTTTTTCCAGTATTGTTTTTCAACAACAACTCTGTCTATATAAAGAAATTTAGAATACCTCTCTTTAAACCATCTATAGCTCTTGAAATCATAGTCCTCAAGGCCTTCTCGTAAAGCAATGATAAAACCGGCAGGAACTTCGTCTACATAGATAGTCTGAAAGAGAGCTGCCTTTTCAGCAAGATATTCCAGTTCTTCTCTGTCCGTAGGTATCAGGACATTGACATTTTCTTCATTTAGTTTAAGAACATATTGTTTTTCTGTAATTCTTAGTACTCGAACTATCCCCGTTTTTGGAGCAACTTCTTCTAGTCTACGGTAATGTTTTTCGCTTGCTCGCCTGGTAGGGGTGATTCTCATAAATACTTCTGGAGCAATCCTAAGATATCCATCAAAGCTTTCCATGACTTGAACTATTTATTATTGTTTTACTTGTCTAGGCTTAAATACTCCTCCCCCATAAAGTAAAGCGTGAGATGGTCTTCAGTTGTTTTTACATCAAACTCTACACTGCATGCAGTATGTGTTCCGGTCAAATAAAAGATTTTGTGTTTTAGCAATTTCATGATAGAATTCAAATCGTTCTTTTACTAAAAAATGAAAGAAATGATAAAGAAATGAACGAACCAAAACTTGCCATACTAAAAAAGATAAACAAACTGGCTATTCCCGGAATACTTTCCATGATCCTGTCAACTATCTTTACCATAGCTGACGAAGCAATCGTAGGACGTATTGATGTAGATGGGTATACCGCTGTTTCCATATCTGCAAATATCATATATCAGGTGATAGGAAATCTTGGCGCTATTTCAGTTGCTTTTACAATTCTTTTCGCCAAAAGCATAGGCCAGAAGGATAAAAAAACATCCGCTCAGATTTTTAATACAATACTTACCATATCAATTCTGATCGGAGTTGTAGCAGAGGTACTGGCAATTCTCTTCGGAAAAGGCCTCATTCATGCAATCTATGGCGTGTCTGATGGAATTCTCAATGAGGCATACAGCTATCTGGTGATTGCAGGATTAAGTATCGGAATCAATCTAGTATGCTTTGTGATGTCAGGTTTCTTTAAGAACATCATGGAGCCTAAGATTGCTTTAATAGCAACCAGTGCATCTCTGCCTGTAAACTTTATCCTGGATTATGTTTTGGTATTTGGAAAATTTGGATTACCTAAGCTCCGAGGATCCGGAGCTGCTATCGGAACCATTTGTGGACTTGTAGTAGAAATAATTATTTATGCTTTCTATTTCATTAAGAAAAGCGACTTCCAGTACAGCTTTAAGATTACTGGGGATATCTTTAAGAAAACCATGGGATTATTTATCCCTCTGTTAGGGCAGGATTTTGTTGAAAATACAATTTTCGTAATTGTAATAGGTGCCATAATATCAAGATACAACACCGTACTATATGCCACCTATTCAGTGATTAATGCGATCATTATTGCCCTGACGACCATTATGTATGCTTATGCCGGAGCAACCATGACTTTAGTAGGGCAGGCATACAGTTCTGATACAGATAGAAAAGCCTGTAGCCGTTACCCTAAGTATTCCGCAATGATAGCTGTTTTGATTTATGCGGTAATCTTAGTAATTACAGTTATTTTCCCAAGCCAGGTCTGCGGCATAATTACTGACCAGTTCGAGATTCTGGAAAAAGCCATACCGGTAGTTGTATTCGCACTTTCAGTGCAGATGCTGAACATACCTTGTCAGGTCTATAAATATGCGCTTCAGGCAATTGAACAGGAGAAGTGGGTTCTGATTATTTCGGTTCTGATGTCAGCTGTGTGTTGCATGATTATATTTATGAATATGTTTGTATTAAAAATGGAACTTATAGGTGTCTTTGTCGGTTTTGGAATATTCTATGCTGTACTTGATATTCTCTTTTACATAAAGTACGCACATTTGCTGAAAAAGAGAGTTGAATGATTAACTCTCTTTTCAGACAATTCTGCTTTTCTTCTGTGCCATATTTCATGTTTTTTCAAAACACTGCTAGTCTTTTTTCTTTTGGAACATAGTATGAGCTGTTTTCATCTATATCATATACTTCATAAAATTTATCATACTGTCCCAGTATGAAATTCACTCTTGCCTTGCTAATAAGATGAGTATCTTCCATAGCGCGGTCAATGTCCTGTTCTGTAATATAGCAGGCATTTTTCCTTGCATAGGTTCTAAGGAATAAATCATAATCAGGATTTTCTTTTTGTTCCAAAATTTTAAGGCAGCACCTCATGGCCATAAGATCAGCAAAGGTCTCATTTTTAATAAGTTCACCATCTATCTTGCGACCGTATTCAACTTCAATACCGTCAAAAAAGTCAGCAATTTTCTGCTGATTCCTGGTATATGCGGATTCCTCATCCTCCGTCATCCATGGTTCCCACCATCCACGCCAGTCATAGTTAATTCCTGTAGGATCATAGGAATGAGCATATTCATGAGCTATTAACATTCCATAGTAACCAAGCATTTCTTCGAATGATGCTGTTTTGGAGCAATAAGGATTAACGAGTACTCCGCCACTTACATAAAGTGCATTATAGGCAGGCATAAAATAGGCATTTACCTCAAACAAATTTGCATTAAAAATCTGTCTGTTCTCATCTTCTTTCTTAATCTGTCCTCTTTCAAAACGTTCCTTGCTGACAAGAAGCGATATATAATCGTCTACCAGATCTCCGGTTAGATTTATATCAGAAAGGTCATTTTCTATTTCATTTTTTCCAAGGCTTACTCTCATGGTAAGAATCTTATGCTTAGCCAGCTCTTTTCCATGGGTGCCAAGCCACTCTGTATTATCTATAATATCTCTATAGCTATTCTTGATGTCTTCGATCATATCAAGTGATCGCTGTTCATCGAAGTCTGCAAGATATTGTTCGCTGTAAGCTTTATTTATAGCATCAGGAGCATATGTTTTTATAGCCTTGCATGCCTGATCACTATACTCTATGCCATACGAAGCTTTTAGCACATCTTCGCCATAGAGTGTAAATAGTCTTGTAATCGTCCCCAAAAGCATGTGATCCCTTATGGCTTCCACATTATCTTCCTGATAAAGTGTATTAAGAAGGTCTTAAAAGTTATCTTTTGCAATAAAATCCTTATTTTTTCCAAGTGCTTCCAGGCTTCCAAGAATGTCTATCACTGGTACAGAAACATTTTCTTTTTCAAGTGAGGCAGAGTCGAAATAGACGATGTCATTTGTGACAGGAGCTTTCCAATAATCATCTATCATCTCCCCTACAACAGAGGCATTATCAAATATTTCTATTGTTCTTTCCTCTGAATATCCAAGCTTATCCATCAAGGAAAGAAACTCTTTTTTGGCAGAATCATTTGGATTATCCTCAGAAAAAAGACTCTTGAAATAATCCATATCGCCCATCATACTATTTGGCTCGAACCAATCCGCATGATAGCCATTATGATCAGCTGAAACAGTAAATTTAAAAGCCTGGCTAAACATCATATATTCTTCTGTTTGATAGAGTTTGTAAATATCTTCGAGGCTTTTTATGTTTTCGATTGGCTGCAAGTGCTCTTTTGCTGAATCAATTCTCTGATCGTAGTCCCCCGTATCTAAAATGCGGCGATAAATAGATACTGCTTTGTAAAGATCACTATCCTCACTAATTTCGTCTAAATCAGTATTATCAAGTATGTCCCTTATTGCCTTATCGAATTCCTCCTGTTCATCCCACCAGTATGCATCACCGCTATCGCTATTTTGTTTTTTCTGTTCTTTCCACTGTTCATTTACAAATTCGTCAAAGTCCGCGATTGTGTTACCATCATCGCTTATTTGCGCACCTGCATTTGTGCTTATTTCCTCATCCGATTCTGTGCCCGCTTCAGGATTTATTTCCTCACCCGATTCTGTACTAACATCAGGTGAGTCAGTTTTTCCACACCCTGTAGAGAGGGCAAATAATGATGCCCCCAGTATTATCGCAATTTTTCCGGTAAAAAACTTCCGGGCAACTTTTCTGTATTTCATAGACAGTCCCCACTAATTTTGTATTTTGCATTGTCCCTAAATACACGTAACATGCGCATATTAATTGTATTTCAAAAGGGGGAAGACGCACTAATCATATTTTCATATATGCTGTTCATATATTGCTAAAAGTATTTACAAAAAAATAATCTTTTTTTATAGTTAATTATATATCATATTTTAGAATATAATTATCGGAAAACATATTACACTTCATAAAGGTGACCTATGAAAATACATGGTAAATTAACAGTAGAAAATATTGAACACTCTGTCTCTTCCGGTGAGAAATTTGCCAAAAAATGGGGAGCTGCTAAAATAGATTGCCTTAAAGTACGTCTGATGACAGAAGAAATGCTCATTATTTACAAGGAAGCCTTTGGCGAAAACTCAGAGTTTGTATTTATTATGCGCAAAGATCCTGAAACAATCGTCTATAAACTTTCAGTCAAAGGGGCTTCTCTTGATCCTACATCAAAAAAGAATTCTCTAAACGAGGTCCTTTCGCTTTTCGACATAGATGACAAGCATCAAATTTCCTGGCAATATATCCGGAACAGCAATCACATCTCTTTTTCTGTTCCAATTCACACTACACCCCTCAAAAACATTAAATTTGCCTGGAAATATGTGAAACGTCATAGACGCTCCTTTATTATTGCTGTAATCTCCCAGCTTATAAATGTCATGATGAATATTGCCCTTCCAATGGCAAGCGCAAAGGTAATTGTATCATATACCGACAAGGTTCTGGAGCAGATACTTCTTACAGCCCTGTCCCTTTTTGCTGTAAGCGTTATAGCAGATATCAGCATATATTTTTGCAACATATATTATAATCGCGTTTATAACGGTATTCTCACAGATTTGGAAGTTGACCTTGTAGATAGTGCAATGCAAATCAAAAGCGCCTGTATAGAGCATGAAGGCGCCGGACTTTTCATTCAACGTCTCACTAGCGACACCACCAACCTGGCTACCAGCTTTAATGTAATGGCTGATGAGCTTTCTCAAATATTCCACTACTTGGGAATACTTATTGCCGTTTTAATCATAAGCCCTCCCATTTTCGTTTTTGTTTTCATGATGGTCACTACCAAAACCGTAATTGAACTTATTCGCACCAAAAAAATGTATGCCGATGATAATATCTTCAGACAGTCAAATGAACGTGTTTCCGGTTTGATTTCTGAAATGGTTCGCGGTTCTAATGATATAAAAATTCTTAACAGTGAAAATAATTTCCATGATGAAATATCAAAGCGTATTAAAATTGCCAACCAAAACCACATAAATATGTCCCATAGGAGCTGGCGTTATAAATTTGCGCGTTGGATTTTCGGAGACTTCGCTATCATAATTTTTATACTTCTTGTAGCTATGAGCATTTTGAAATTTGGCATGGCACCTGCTACTGCTGTAGTTCTTTTCAATTTCTATACAGAGCTTAACGGCGGTGCTTCTCTCCTCCTCGGAGAATTCCTTGAATTCAAAAAAGGATTTGAGCTCTCAGCCGATAGAATATGTGCACTTATCTATAGTCCGGAATTTCCAAAAGAAGAGTTTGGAGATAAGAAGCTGCATAATGTGAAAGGCGAAGTACATTTTGATCACGTAAGCTTCCATTACGATTCTTTTGACCCAAGATTCACGCCAAGGCAAATATTGAAAGATATGAGCTTTGTTATTCCTGCAGGCAGTACTGTTGCATTTGTTGGAAAAAGCGGTTGCGGAAAAAGTACAATTTTAAGACTGTTAACAAAGCTGAATGTAGTTAATGAGGGCACAATTTACCTTGACGGAGAAGACATCAACACCCTTGATAAGGAATCCCTACGCGGAAATATTGCCTTTGTAAGCCAGAGTCCATATCTGTTTCATTTATCCTTCCGCGATAATTTACTGCTCATAAAGCCTGATATGACCGATGAAGAAATGCACAGGGTATGTGAGATGGCTTGCATCGCTGATGATATTGAAGCTATGCCTCTTAAATATGATTCAATTATTGGTGAAGGCGGTATAACACTTTCAGGCGGACAAAAGCAACGTATTGCAATAGCCCGATGCCTTCTAAAGAATTGTGGAATCATTCTACTCGACGAGGCAACCTCTGCTCTTGATAATACAACACAACTAAAAATCCAGCAGGCAATAAACAATGTAAAACAAAATCGCACTATCATAATGATTGCTCACAGACTATCCACTGTCATTAATTCCGACATAATATTCTTCGTGGAAGACGGCAAAATTCTTAGCCAGGGAACTCATGCAGAACTACTCGAAAAATGTGAAGAATACAGAGTATTATTCCATGCAGAAGCTACTAACGTATGATATCAGAGCGCATTCATTATGCATATGTCTCGTATGCTTATTTTTTATGATATTCAGGATCTTTTACCACACACAGCTCACCTTCATACACAGACTTACTGTTTTCCCTGAAGTAGCCAAATGCTCTGATAATTTCATAATCTCCCTTAATGCGAAGCCACCTTCCCTCTTCGATCTCACAGTTTTTCTCTTCCTGCCTGTCGGATTGTATAAGCAGCAAACGGTTAACCGATCCCGGATAAGTATTGAAAAGTAGCGTATCATTATCATCTTTTAAAGCAATGATCATTCGTCCATACCTGAACAGGCAGAATCCATCATTTTTATATTTCCTTATCTCATTCAGATCTCCCTGTATATCCATAGACGTGCAAGGTTCAGTGCACTCAAGTCCTATAACTGCACCCTTTAAGTTTAAAGATGCATTACCGGCAATCTGTCCCACCCAGTCAGATTCTTTTCCATAGCTTCTTGCATAAGCCATCGGGAAAAGATGATCTGCATAAGGCGCAAAATCACCATAATCCTGCCCATAATGAAAGTAAGCAAATCCCTTATCTTCATCCAATAATCCCTCAGGCATCATCGCTATCGAAAGCTCTTTTTGGGGAAGCCTGTCTCTTAACGCTCCGGACAGAGATTGCACAAAGCTTTTTATTATGCTTCGTCTGCCCTTTGTAAAGTTGATGATCTGTTTATCGTTATCATGATAACGGGATATCATAGCTTCTAAATTATATTTCGGCTCATCAGCATCGTATATTTCAATAAGCTCTCTCTTGAGTTCCGAGACCTTTACCCCATAATCTTCATAGACCTGTTCTTCTTCTTTACTCCATCCATTAGCAACAATCCCGTATCTCAAAAAATCCAGTTGGACTCCGTCCATTTCAAATATATCGTTTGCAGTAAAAATCGAATTTTCCAAATATTCCAAATAATAAGGATCAACATGAGATATCCTGTATTCGCTTTTGTTTCCCCATAATATAGTATCAGCTCTGCCAGGAAATTTCGTGCAATAATACTTATCATGGCTACACATAAAATTGCCATGAGCCCTTATGCCAAGATTTTTCATTTCATCAAAAAGAAACCCGGTTTGCTGAAATAAATCTTCGGTAATTCTTATGTCATCATCCATACCCTTAATGAGAATATAAGCATCTGTGATCCCTGCCATATTCAGCACGCTAAAGTCCACATGCTTTCGAGATCTCAGGCGGAAATCCTCATGATTAAACCATATTCCTATCATTTATTTTTTCCCCCAATGCATCCGGAAAAAATCGAGGTCATCTTAGTTGCCCCTGTATCATTCAAGTGATCTGAATCCACAAAATCAGAAACAGAATCAATCTGTGGCGCTTCAGAAAAATCAAAGCATTCCGGGCGATATTCTTCCGGTATACTATCAATCTGCTTCTGATAATACTCGCGATATCCGGGGTCTAAGTATTCCCTGTAATAGCTGTTTAGCGGAAAAACCACCATTAAAAAACGGATTCCTTTCTCATGACATTTCATTGCTATTCTTTGCAGTATTTCAGAATTTTCGTGATAGGTATCCATGTGCTCGAGGAGCCTGTTATGAAAAACTGTTCTGATTTTTGCCTCTTCAATGCGCTTCTCATCGGGCAGATTAATCCATACTACATCAGACAGATTCTGCCTGTTGCACTCATTACAAAAATAATTATCCTTCCTCTCATCATACATTTTAAATATCCGGGCCTTTTCAAACTCATCATCAAAAGCGTGAGCATTTTTATTCAGGAGTTCTTTTCTTATTTCCTCCAAAACATCCATGTTCGCATTATGCGGATCATGAAAATACCTGTCATATACCTTCACAATTCTGGAAAGCTCATCTCTGTTTTTCATCCTTGATAAATCAATGAATGATGAGATATAGCTTGTTCCCAAAACCACCGTCTTTAGTGATGGAATGTCCACCAATGAACGCTCTATGATTTTCCCGGAATAATAGTAATCCTGTGATAAAAAAGCCAAATTGATAAGTCCGTCTATATCTCTGTCATTAATAGCAAATCTGGGCAAAGAATGGCCTACAAGGAGTGAAGAAGCCTGCTCTTTTTTTCCTCTCTCAAGGGTATATTTAAGCCAGTAATAATCATAGTTGTCAAAAAATTCTCTGTATGCATATCCTTCGTTTTTCATACTAAAAACTCACTCCATGGCTTTAAGGTATTCATCCAGCTGCCTTTGAGCTTCATCACAGACAGTCAAAAGCCCTGCATTTTCCATAAGCACCTTAAGATCTCCCATCGCCGCATCAGGATCAATTGTTCCTGTCACAAGATCATAGTAATAGCTATCCCAGATGGCATCCATTGCAGCTATCTCTGCCTCAGTGCTTTCGGCATTAAAGCTAAATCCCTTCGTATCACTTTGCTTTGCGGAATCATATCCACGATAAACCTTAGTCCACTGATCAGGGTCGGCCAGAAGCTCCTTACTTGCTGAAACTACAGAAGCACTTATGGCAGGTCCTGTGACAAAATTGTCCATCAGATAACCATCAGCACCTTTATCTGTTCTGATCACGGTTCCTTCATAGTAGTTAAAGTGTTCTCCTTCTATTCCATATGCCAAAATATCTCTAAACATATTATCTGTATAAAGCAGCTCCATATATTTCAGACATGCTTTTGCATTCTCCTCCGCAGCGGCTGAATTTATGGCAAACAGCGCACCCTGCTCAGTAGCGCGTGACATATTTGGTCCAAGGAACCTTGAGAGCTTCACATTAAAGCCTACAGTTTCAGGATTTGACCATCCCATGAATCCGGTCCAGGCAGCACCGGTTCTTACAGGAGTTAAAATACTGTAAGGCAACTCTGTTGTAGTAGCTGCATCAGGATTTATATAGCCCTTTTCATACCACCTGTGAAGACATCTGAGCATATTCATATAATCCTCATCCTCCCAGATGGGGATTACCTTTGTCCCCTCAGGTGTTCCCGCTTTACTGTAGGGGATTACCAGATAAGATGAGACAATTGACTCATGTTCACTATCCATGCCGCTAAGTCCGTGCCTTCCCATGTAAAGGGGATATCCATCAGGGTTATCCTCTTTCCACATTTGCAACATCGGCTCAAGATCTTCAAAAGCCATATTCTCAGGAATCGTCAATCCCTTTTCACCCTCGTAATAATCGCTGTTCAGTCTGAAAAAGACCTCCGCTCCCAGATCCTTAAGCATAGGAACTCCATAAATTCTGTCATTAAGTGTTCCTATCTCCCACCAGGGGTCTACTGCCTTATAAAGCTCAGGAGCTACTTCTCGAACCATACCTGTAATGTCGTAAAAATATCCAAGCCGCGCATTATCATCAAAATCGTTGCACCAGTCACAGGTAAATGTCATGTCATAGTAGTCGCCGGCTGTCATATCAAGAGGGAACTTTTCCTCATCTTTAAACTGCATTTCAACAGTTACGCCTATTTTTTCCGCACTGATCTCATTAGCCTTTTGGAGCACTTTATCAAGATCCTTCGGAACGCCTTCGTCATAAACCCACCACACCAGATGTATTGGCTCAGCTGTATCTGCAGTATCTACTGCTTCTGACGTTTCTGCTTTTTCTGCCGTAGTAACCTCCTCTGTTTTCCCACACGCTGCCAGTGTCAAAAAAGCTCCTACAAGAATTAGTGCCAGTCTTTTTTTCATTCTTCAAATCCTCCTGCTAATAATGATATGCCAAAATGATGGTTTGGTTATCCCTTTAAACCGCCTGCGAATATCCCCTTTTCGAGGTATTTTTGCAGAAGCGGATAAGCAATCAATATCGGAATTGTTATTATTACAACTACCGCCATACGGAAAGATTCAGTAGGTGTCTGTCTGATTACCGCACCTGATATCCTGTCATTAAAGGATACCAACTCGATATTCTTTTGTATGGAGTAAAGAACATACTGTAACGGATATAATTCACTGTGCTCCCGGCTTATATACAGCATTGCGTAATACCAGCTATTCCAGTATGCAAAAGCCTCAAAAATACCTATTGTCACCATAATAGGCTTTGAAAGCGGCAATATTATCTGTAAAAAAAGTCTGAAAGTTGTTGCTCCGTCACTCCTTGCTGCATCCAGCAATTCCTCAGGTATATTATGTTTAAAATATGTTCTCATCACCAGAATGTACCAGCTTGAACATGCTCCGGGGAGTATAAGTGCAAGCACGGTATTCTTCAGGTTTAAAAACTGCGTATTCACAACATACGAAGCCACCAGTCCTCCACTGAAAAACATTGGAATTAAGACAATCAGTGAATAAAGCTTCTGCAGCCTGAAGTCACTGCGGCTTATCGCAAATGCCATGGTACTAATGAGCCAGAGTGATAAAATTGTTCCCACAGCCGTTATGAAAGTACTGATAAAAAATGCCTTTCCTATAACATCCATATTTGAAGCCAGATATTTATATGCTTCAAGCGAGAACTCCTCGGGTAAAAAGGTATATCCCCCTTTTACTATAGATTGCTCAGACGAAATGGATATTACAAATACAAAAACAATCGGCAATAAGGTTAATACAGCTATAAAAATTGCGAGTATGCTGATAATTACATTGGTCCTAGATCGTATTATTTTCATATTATTCCTTCTGCCGGATTAATTTTCTTAGCAACATAATTGGCAATAATAATCATAAAACAACCTACTGTGTTTTGAATAAGGCTGGCTGCGGCACTATATCCATAGTTCGCATTTTCCATAAGCGCCTTATAGGTATATACATCAATGGTCTGTGTTGATGATAAAATTGAACCTGAATTTCTTGTAGCCTGATAAAAAAGTCCAAAATCAGTGTTTAAGATATTGCCAAGATTCAGGATAAGAAGCACCAGTATTATGGGTCTTAGCATCGGCAGCGTTATGTACCTTATCATCTGTAATACACCGGCTCCGTCAACTATAGCGCTATCGTATAGTTCTTGATCTATAGCCGTAATATATGCCATATACATTACAAGCGCATATCCATAGGCTTTCCAGGTATGCGTTATTATGAGAATCGCCGGCCATACAGACGGATTCTGGTACCATCTGACAGGGTCACTGCCGATATTAATCAGGAAATTATTAAAAAGACCTCTGTCTGTAGAAAGGAACGCATAAAGAAAATAGCTTACCACTACCCATGATAGGAAATGCGGAAGCATAGCTGCAGTTTGTACTGCCATGGAAAGCTTTTTGGAATAAACATATGACAGCATTATCGCCAATGTTACAGGCAATACGGTGTCCACGAAAAGAAAAGCCAGATTATATGCTATGGTATTACGTACCGTAAAAAACATTTGCGGATTTATAAACAAATATCTGAAGTTATCAAATCCAACCCAGGGGCTTCTCTCTAAGAGCGAAGAAATAAAACCTTTGCCCGGAAGAGGCTTATATCGTTTAAAAGCAATTACGATTCCGAACATAGGTAAATAACAGAATATTAAATACCAAATCAGTGTAGGCAAGGACAGCAAAAATGTCCCCAGATTTCTGTCCTTACACTGCAACCGTTTTCTTTTCTTCAAAGCACTTCCCCCTCATGCAGAAGCTTAAAAGACACTAGCTCTGCGTTAGTGCTGATCTGTTGTTAAGTAAGATTCATACATCTATTTTACTAAATATACTGTAAAATGTATTTTGATTTAACGTTATTTTATATATTTTTTATACTTTCTGTCAGTATAGTTATGCATACCATTATCATTTTCTCCTGCAAAATTCAGGTAAAATGCATTATATACCAAGCTCAACTTCTATATGACTGCCATCCTTCTTTTTTACTACTTTTATCTGCTGAGGAATGTTCTCAATCAGCTCCTCTCTATGGCTTATAACACCTACGAGCTTATTCGCTCCGGAAAGATTGACAAGAATATCCATAGCATTATCAATTGATTTTCTGTCAAGTGTGCCAAATCCCTCATCTACAAAAAGAGCGTCCATCTGGACACCGCCAAGATTTGTAGATACAGTATCTGACAATCCCAGAGCCAGGCTAAGTGACGCCTTAAAGCTCTCTCCGCCGGAAAGATTTCCTACAGGTCTTCTGTGTCCTGTATAATTATCCAGCACCTCAAGATCAAGAAATGTATTGCTCTTTTTCCCTAAAGAGTCTTCCTGACGATACAGCTCATACTGTCCATCACTCATTGGAAGTAACCGTCTGTTAGCAGCTGCAATTATTCCATCAAAACCGGCGGCCTGAATATATTGCTCGAGTGTAATCTTTCCATTACCGGTAGTTCCTCTTACAAGATTGTACAATCTGTTGCAGATATTGTACT
Source organism: Butyrivibrio sp. NATIVEDY162 (assembly GCF_045999815.1). Lineage (GTDB taxonomy): Bacteria > Bacillota > Clostridia > Lachnospirales > Lachnospiraceae > Butyrivibrio. Next base: position 207,991 of record NZ_CP172574.1, on the reverse strand, counting down.
CTTTTCCGGAGCTCTCCAGATCAGCACGCTGCGCCGCAATATTCTTTTGCTTCTCATCATTGATTGAAATACGATTGGAGACGGCATTTTCAGCTGCTCTTATCTCATCAACCTTTTCTGTCTGCTCCTTACAAATAGCTTTAAGAGCCTCAATATCCACGATTTTTTTGCCCTTGGCATCAGCTTTGGCCTGAGTTAATTGAGTTTTATTGGTTGCAACAGCCTGTTTATATCCATTGACAGCTTCTTCATTAGCTGCAAGTTCATCCTCTGAAACCACAAATTCCAGCATCTCATCGACATCATCGAATTTCTTTAATGAAAGCTTTTTGTCCAAATCTGTTTTTAATGCCTTTTCGTCTTTCTCCTGTGTGTTAAGACTATCTTCAAGCGTTTTAATCTCTGCCTTAATTGCCGCAAGTAGCTTATCCGCATTGGTTTTTCCGTTTAACAATTTATCAAGTAAATCTGAAATAGTCTTTTTAATCTCCTCTGCCTTTTTCCTTTCAGCAGACGCTTTTTCCCAGTCATCAAAGCTTAAGTCCCTCAGAGTCTTTAGTGTGGCCTTACTTGCGGTAATAGCTTCTTCGGTATCATTCTTTTTGCTTCTAAGCTCTTCCTTATCCGATTCTATTTTCTCTGTCTTTTCGCCCAAGGCTTCATCCAGCTTCTCCTCTGCATCTCTTAGGAATTTACAATCCTTTTCGGCAGCATTTTGAAGCTTTGTATTCTCTTCTATTTTCCCGCATACATTCTCATTTGCTTTTTCAAGGATATTAAGAAGTCCGTCAAGCTCCTCGCTCTCTGACTCCATGCCGATAATATCATTCTGAATACAATCAAGAATGGTCACTCTCATCTGTTCTTCATATTCACTAAGCGCTGTCTTTGCTTTCACCGCCTCAGTGCTTGCGCTCTCCTTAGCCTCCTGAGCCTCTATTTCTGCAGCCTTTAAATTCTCAAAATCCTCTTCGGAAATTGATGTCTCAGGCAATTTCGCAAGCTCCGGGTGATGGACCGAGCCACAAACAGGGCACTTTGCGCCATCAGCCAAGCCTTGAGCAAGTATGCCTGCTCTGCAACTGTCCAAAATTTTCTCTGCTTCTATTCTTTCAGCGTTTGCATGCTCATATTCGGAAAAAGCTTCTTTAAATTTCTTCTGCTTCGCATCAAGAGCCCTCTGTCTCTTACTTCGCTCCTTAACCTGGTCATCAAGAATATCCTTGATATCCGTCCTAAGATTCTCCAAATCTCTGGCATCCGCCAAGATTTTTTGTAACTCAGAGGGCTTATCCTTTAGCTGCTCTTTAGTCTGCTTCAATTCTGCAATCTGCTTTTTTAAATCTGATTCTCTGTCCTTTAATTTTGCCTCTTCTTCCCTGATAGCAGACTTATCCTTCTCAAGATCGGCAAGCTTTGCCAAGAGCTCGTCCCTCTGTTTATACTTGGGCTCCTCCTCGGTAATCTTATTGATGGTAATTTTCAGATTTTCCAGCTCAGGTTTGCGCATCTCTGCTTCAGTAAGTTGTTTTGCTGCTTCTAAGGCAGCTCCCTCTGCTTTTGTCTTTTCTCCATTTTTGTTCTTAATGCTTTCCCTGGTTCGTGCAATTTCCTTATTCTTGTTTACCCATGCTAAATAAGCCGGATTGACATCGTGCGTCGCGGCTTTCCTTCGTATTAACAGCTCCTCCAGCTCATCTGTTTCTTTTTTTCTTTCTTTTAATTCGCTCTGCTCCTTTTCAAGTTCAGCCAGTCTTTCCAGAAATTTATTATTTGTCTCAGCTATGGCAAGCTCATCTTTATTCTTGTTAAGCTCAGTTTCTGCCTCTTTTAGTTTCTTAGTAATTTCTTTTTTCTTTGCCTTATCAAGCTCAATTACAGATCCGATAACATCAAGAATTTCGTCCAGATTCCATGCACTTTTTGACCCATTTGCCCTGTCCTGAAGCACTCTTAGTTCCTCATAAATTTCATCATTTTCATCCGCTGTTACATCGTTGAAATATTGAACTATACTCTGCTCTGCATGCATTTTCTTACCTTTATTTGCATCCATACGCTCCTTTAGCTTATATTCAATATTTTTGTAACCGGAAGTCATAAAAATAGTGCGCAAAATCTCTGTTCTCTGCTCAGTCTTTGCATTGAGCAGATCCCAAAACTCTCCCTGCGCGATCATGGCTATTTGCTTAAACTGCCTGTCATCAATATGCAAAAGCTCTTTTACTGCATTATTAACCTGAGTAACGCCTTCTATTGGTGTTCCTCCGTATTTATACAGTACAGCCTTCTGTTTTTCTGTGATCACACCCTCACCGCGTTGCTTTCTTCGCTCATACTCGGGCTGTCTCCAGACATGATATTCATGACCCTGGTGTGAAAAATAAAAATCCACAAAGCTATCTGCATCGGGTTTGGCATATTCACTTCGAAGATTCTTGGTATCTCTGTAGCTTCCGCTTGTAGTCCCATAGAGTGCAAAGCATATCGCATCGAAAATAGTGGTCTTCCCCGCTCCTGTGTCTCCGGAAATAAGGAACAATCCTTTTTCCTCAAACTTATCAAAACAAAGCTCAGGCATCTTGCCTGCATAAGGTCCAAATGCGCTAATAACGAGCTTAATTGGTTTCATTAATAACACCTGCCTCTCTTGCTGCCATTCTCATTACTTCCATCTCTTCCTCGGTTATCTCACAGCCGTACATAAGACTGTAGAAGTCTCCTATAAGTTCAGAAAATGACTTATTTTGTGCTATTTTTGATATATCAACCTGCTCAATTTCTTTTGTATGTGAATTGTCATAATCGATCTTTACGGTATTTGGGTACACCTGCTGAAAAATACCAATTGCATCATTTATTATGTCCTCATCCGTTAAAGTCGCATAAATAAAGTCCTCTTGCGCCCGGACATTCGCCTTGTTTAGCAGATCCTCCATTTTCCCTACTAAATGACGCATATCTCGCTTCGGTATTAAAGGAACCAAATCTATCGCAACGCCCTTTTTATCAACAGTTATAACAGGTACCGATTTATTATTATTTACTTCGCTTAAAGAGTACTTAAGTGGCGATCCGGAGTATCTGACCTCATCTCTGCCAACTCTTTGAGGAGAATGGATATGTCCAAGGGCAACATAATCAAACATATCAAAAATGTCGTATCCGATTTTCTCTACAAGTCCGACACTCTGTGTTCCTGCGCTCTCAGATCCGCCTAAAGCAGGGTCTTCGCCCTTACCTGCCACAAACTGATGTGCAACCAGTATATTGGTTTTTGTCTCATCAATATCCGAGTTTGCAAGTATTACTCTTACTGCATCCTCATAAGATTCTATATCTGATTCCGGGAAATGATGCTTTACCATAGATGCCTTCACAAATGGAAGGAGGTAAATATTTATCTCTGTATCTCCATCGCTAATAACATGTTTATCCAGATGTCCATCGTAGATGGCAGAGATATAGATCTGATTACTTTCAAAGAGCGTGCTTCCATAATTCAGTCTGTCATCTGAATCATGGTTTCCGCTGATGATAAATGTTTTCACATTCTTAGATGCAAGCTGACTTAGGAACGAATCCAACAATCTTGTCGCAGCCTCACTTGGAACTGCCTTGTCATACACATCTCCCGCTATCAGAACCGCATCCACCGATTCTTTACTTATCAGGCTTATAATCTGATCAAGAATGTATTGCTGATCCTCGATCAAGTCAAAATCTCCCAGAGTTTTCCCTAAATGCAAATCTCCCAAGTGCAAAAACTTCATATGTATCCCCACTTTCAATATTCTATAACCCAACAAACTAACTATGATTATAGCATTTTTATATCATAGAAAAGCCATTTCCTCGATAAAACAAAGAGTCGCTCGCGACTCTTTGCGCGCTGGTGCGCGCAAGCTTTAGCTTGCAAAATTCATCTGCGCACCAGTCGCATCCTTAGCGGAGCGCTTTTTATTCAAGAGGAAATCCGAAGGAATTTCCTCTTGAATAAAAAACTCCGCCGGACTCAAAAATCCTGCGGAGTTTTTATTATCTTATATCTCACATGATGAAGTGATCCGTGATCACTCCTTTACGCCACCGATTGTAAGGCCGGTAACGAAGTACCTCTGAAGGAAAGGATACAGAAGTACGATAGGAAGCATTGTTGCAACTGTAACGGCAGCACGAATTGTGATAGGTGTAATGGTGTTTGCACCATTTTTTGCACTGTCTGCACTTCCGCTTTGCTGCATTACTGATGACAACAGCTTCATAAGCTCATACTGAAGTGTTGTATATTCTGTCTTCATACGGTTGTACAGCATCGCATCAAACCATGAATTCCACTGCCATACCGCAATGAAAAGGGCGACTGTTGCATAAACTGGTTTACTTAAAGGAGAAATGATATCCTTGAAAATTGTCCAATATCCTGCTCCATCAAGCTGTGCGGATTCTTCCAAACTTTCCGGGATTCCTTCCATGTATGTACGCATAACCAGCATATTGAAAGCGCTGATCATTCCGGGAACCCAATATACATGGAATGTTCCTGTAAGACCAAGATTCTTATACAGAAGGAATGTAGGAATCATACCACCGTTTACATACATTGTTATTACCCAGAACAATGATAACTGGGATTTAAATAAAAATCTCTTTCGGCTTACTACAAATGCCAAAAGTGCATTTGCAAAAAGTGAAGTGATCGTTGCCACTACTGTTCTAAGAACTGTGACTCTGGCACCGGTCCAAATGTTCTGCATGGCAAATACTGTATCATAGTTTTTCATTGTAAACTTGCGAGGCCATAAGTAAATACCACCTCTTACAGCATCAATACCATCATTAAATGAAAGTGCAACCGTATTGAGTACAGGGTAAAGTGTTATTACTACAAAAAGGAAAAGGAACACTACGACAAATATCTCAAATATGACGTCACTCACCGGTCTTCTTACTTTATACTCTTTTTCGTTCATCGCTTTGCTCCTCCCTTAGAATAATCTCTGCTCGCTGTATTTCTTAGCAATAGCATTGGCAATAACAATGATTGCAATACTTACAGCACTCTTAAACAAACCAGCAGCAGTACCAAGAGAGTAATCGTTCTGCGAAATACCCCATTTCAGTACATAGATATCGATAGTCTGTGATACAGACTGTACAAGTCCGTTACCAAGCAGGTACTGTACTTCGAAACCTGCATTTAAAACGTTGCCGACATTCATGAGAAGAAGGATCATAAATGTGGGTTTGATACCCGGGAAAGTAATATATCTGATCTTTTGTAATCTGTCTGCTCCATCGATGGATGCTGCTTCATATAAAGCAGGATCTATAGCTGTGATGGCTGCAAGATAGATTATTGCGTTCCATCCCGTCTCCTTCCAACAGTTTGCAAATGCAACTATCGGCCAGAAATAACCGGGGTGCGCAAAAAAGTTGATTGCCTGTTTAATAAATCCAAATCTCATCAGCAGGTCATTAATAATACCGGTTGATGACAAAGATACATGGAGAATACTGGTAACAACAATCCATGATAAGAAGTGCGGAAGGTAGGATATTGTCTGAATAGGTTTCTTTATCCATCCTCTTCTGACTTCATTTAAGACAATTGCAAAAAGCACTGCCATTATCGTTGTTGTTATAAGGTTAATCACACCCATTGCAAAGGTATTTCTTATAACCTTAATAAATACTTCATCTTCAAATAGGAACTTAAACTTCGCAAGTCCAACGAAGGTAGATCCAAAAAATCCTTTTTTAGGCTTGTAATTCTCAAAAGCCATGATCCAGCCTGCCAGGGGCAGGTAATAGAAAATTATACCGTACAGCACAACGAAGAATGATACACCCAGAAGAAATTTCTGACGTTTCAATTCTTTCACTGTGATCTTCTTGTCCTTTTTCATACTATTATTTCGAGCCATATGACACTCCTCATTCGGTTTTCTGCAAGAACTTAATCTCTTTTTCCCTTAAGAAAAAGGCAGTAAACATTATATGAATCGCGTTTACCGCCTTTTCCTCTTCTTACAATATTCTCTTTATAAAAATATCCGGCTGTTAATTACTTGAATGTATCAAGAATCTCCTGCATCTCGCCAAGGAAGTCTTCAGGCTTGCATGCATTGTAAGCCTCCATGTAATCTGACCATCCCTGCTCGAAATCATCTGCCATAACTACCTTAGGAAGCCACTCATGCTTAACTTCACCCATCTTAGCCCAAGCTACACCGCCGGGTGTCTCAGTTGTGAAGTTGTTAGAGTATGAGTACATCGGGAACCAAGGTCCGTTTGTCTCCTGTACAGAACCGATCAGCTGAGGATATGTTGTTGCACCATAAGCATCGAAGCATGCCTTAAGGGGTGCAGCCATATCATACATGAATTCGGAAGGCTGCTCTTCAGGCTTGTTAGCATTCTTTCCATCATCAGATGTACCATGCCACTGAGGGAAGTATGAATACTGACATCTGTGTGCAGCCTGGTAAGCTGTATCTGCCCAGTTCTTTCTCTGCTCATCTGTGCGGTAGTATAATCCTTCGTCGTCTACTTCATAGTCAACGCCCTTAACACCCCAGAATCTGAGATCATGAAGTTCCTGATCCATAGCGCAGTCAACAAGGAACTTGAAGGCCTTTTCAGGATCTTTACAATCCTTTGTAATAGCGATACCTGAAGCCTGGTTAACTGTGTCATCATATGTATGCCATCTGTTCTCCATGCCGGGCTTTGTTGTAAGTCCAAGCGGAACATAGTTGCAGCCCTTAGCATCAAGGCCTGTCTGCTTGTAAGAATCGTTAACGTTGTTAGCGAAATCCCACCACTGGTCAACCATACCAAGAACACGACCAGTTGAAAGCTTAGCAATATACTCATCATATGTCTGAGTGAAGGACTCAGGATCTACCATGCCCTTCTTGTACTCTTCGTTGAGCTTCTTGAAGTATGCGATAGTATCCTCAGATGTGTTGTAATCCTTGATTGTCATGTCTGTCTTGTCAACGATTACAGAACCGTCATTGGGATATCCTGCAAGGAACTGACCTGCGTTCTCAAGGCAGAAGTATCTCCAGTCTTCGCAAAGGATTGTGTAAGCAATGTTCTCTGTTCCGTCATCCATAGTAGGATTAGCTGCAATGTAATCCTCAAGGAGCTGGAAGTACTGATCAAGTGTCTCGATCTTCGGGTATCCTGCCCACTCAAGAACTCTTACCTGAATCCAGAATGCTTCGTCATTATGAGTTGTTGTCTTTGTTTCGCCCTTTGTGTTTCCAAAAGGATTGATCCAGTAGATGTGTCCATCAGGCTGACGGAACTTCTCCCACTCTTCCTCTGTGAACCATTTCTCCTTGAATTCAGGATACTTATCGATGTAATCATCAAGAGGAATAAGAGCATCTGCATCGATCAAAAGATTCATTTCATCAGAATCGATGAAATCAGGATATTCATCACCTGCGATAAGAGTACCTGTAGCCTCAGATGCTGTCTGACCTGTAAGCCATGTCTCCTTAACCTTAACGCCGTACTTGTCAGCGATCATCTGAGCGATCTCATTGTCATCATTGATCTCTGAACCCGGCATTGTGATGAACATTGTGAAGTCTGTAACTTCACCGTCAGATGCCTGACCTTCTGCACTCTCACTGCCTGCATCAGCACTGCCTGCATCTTCGCTACCTGATTCTGTAGCTGAGCCTGCATCGGTAGTACCTGCATTGTTACCCCCATTAGAGCCGCAGCCTGCAAGTGTGGCACCAAGCATGCATGTTGCCATCAAAATGCTAACCACTTTCTTTTTCATAACTAGAAAACCTCCTTTTCTTAATGATTAGCATTTTACAGAAATGCAGATTGAAGTTCATGGGATAAATTATTAATAAAACCCCGAAAAATTATTGTTCCTGTTTTCTATACTTTGCCGGGGTGCATCCCTTTGCTTCGATAAATTTATTGACAAAATAGTCAACATCGCGGTATCCGACTGCCTCAGCCACACTATAAATCTTCATATCCGTCTTGCGAAGAAGAAGCGACGCCTCATCTATTCTCTTCTGGTTGAGGTAGTCTTTAAATGAACACTTATATCTTTTTCTGAAAAGCTGCCCGAGATACGCACTGTTTACATAGTATTTTTCACTGAGTTCCTTTAATGTGAGGTTACTTGCGTAGTTTTCTCTCACCTCATTTTCAATTTCTGCCAGGACTCCCTTTGATACGTTTTTCCTAAGCTGTGCCAGATAATCCCCGTATTCACAGGCCATTCGATACAGGTGGCTCTTACTTCCCCTGCTTATTCCCTCTTCGAAGCTGCTCTCTGATATAAGGCGGAGTATTTCCTCCTGGTTGACATCGCTATCCTGCTCACTGGCAATATGTATGAGCTGAAAAAGCAGGTAGTTAATATTCAGATTCATGGTTTTTCCGGTTATTCCCGTCTTTAGCATCTCCTCATGAAACTCGTCAACTCTCTGTCTTATCTGAACCTTTTCATTTAACTCGATTGCAGCAATGAGGCTGTCCAGCTGCTTTTTACAAAGAAGAATTCCATTATCCCGTATCTGATACTCTTCTTCGTAAAAGTATATGTCCTTGCTCTCACGAAAGCCCTGCAGAGAATGGAGCATGCGTACAGTGGTATAGGATTTTGACAGGGCTTCTATTCCGTGCACCATTTTTCCTACAAGCATTGTTATGGAAAAATCGCATACTCTTTCGATTCGTCCAAGCATCTCTTTAAGATAGCTTTCGGCACTAAGATTCTGATCCTTGGCAAGTGAATCAAGAAACAAAAAACCTATGTCATAGATTTTCTCTTCTCCAAAACCGTCCTTAATAACAAGCGAGGAATTAGACTTCATATCCTCCTGAGTAACCTGAAGAAGCCTGTCAAGAAAAGCGGCTTTTTCCTTATCTGATACCTCTCCCTGATCAAGGGTGGGCGCAAGCTCTATTCCCACATAGCACATATCCGCATTTTCAGGCAGATGTTTTCTCAGATAGCCTATATTATCGTTACTGTATCTGCCCATAAGCACAGCCTTGAGGTTCTGATCAAAAAAGGCCTTTTCCCTCTCCATACTGCGTCTTTCCGCAAAGACCTTGTCGGCCTTGTTCAAAGCAACTTTCCTGAGGATCTTCAATATCGCATCCTTCTCGACCGGTTTTAATATATACTCTGCACAGTCGTAGTGGAGCGCTTTCTGCGCATAGGAAAACTCAGCATAGCCGCTAAGAATGACAAAGTATATGTCGGGATAGTGCTCCCTGACGTTTGCAAGGAGCTCCAGTCCATCCATGACGGGCATTTTGATATCTGAAATAATGAGATCAATATTTGTCGTCTTTATGAGATCCAGCGCATCCTGGCCGTTGGAAGCAGTATAAACCTCATACCCCTCGGCCTCGTAATCCAGAAGGACCTTAAATCCCTGCAATATAAAGGGCTCATCATCCACAAGTAATAAATTGAGCATAAAACGTAAATCCTCTCACTTTAACCTATATTTGTAGTAACCGTGTCATCAGTCACATCTTCCATCACCAGCTTATCCGTCGGAATAATAATTGAAACAATGGTTCCAACGCTCTCCTCCGACTCCAGCTCAAACTCCACTGCGTTGTCTGTCATCATTTTAAGTCTCAGACATGCATTTACGATGCCAATTCTTCCGGGCTCCTTTAAAAGCTCCATATCGGCATCTCTCATCTTATGAAGAAGAGTCTCTGTCTCCTCTGCAGTCATTCCATTTCCGGTATCCTCTATCTCTATGGTGAGCTTCTCATCCTTTTTGAATATGCGGACAAAAATCCATCCGTTCTTATTCTTATTTTCAATACCGTGAACACAGGAATTTTCAACAAAGGTAACCAGCGTAAGCTTAGGTATCAGGTACTTCTTGCAATCATCATCAACCTCGATTGAGTAGGATAGCCTGTCTCCGAACCTGTACTTCTGAAGTCCCAGGTAATTTTCTGCAAAAGACAGCTCTTTTTCTATTGAAATGTTGTCTTCATTCCACTCGGTGTACTGACGTTGAAGCTTGGCCAGTTTTTCGACCATCTCCGCAGTCTCCGTCTCCTGCTTGATAATGCTGTGCATACGAATGCTTTCCAGCGCATTAAACAAAAAATGCGGATTTATCTGACTGTGAAGCGCATGGAGCTCCGCACGCTGTCTCGTCACGATTATCTCCTGCTCCCTGAGCCTGTAGCTGTAAACAAAGCGGCTGATCCTGGAAATCACAAAAATCGGAAACAGGATGTTTATCAAGACAAGAATCAAAAGCTGCATTCCCCATCTGCTTATCCACATCTGTCCTATGCCGTTTTTATTTGCAACACGGATTGTGAGAGCCTGGTCAAATGCCTGAAACTCCTTGATATATCCGATATTTTTGAGAGTATCTAGACTTTCGAAGGGCTTGCCCGCGTTTATCTCGCTCTTATTGGACATGAGGATTCTCTCATCATCACAAACATAGACATCCATATCGTAATTTGTGTTCTGCAGAAGCTTACTCAGATAGCTGTAGTCAATGTTTACAAGGAGAAGATTTTTGGATCTGTGGGCATACAAATCCAATGTTTCATAAAAAAACACCCTTCTCTCATTCTCTCTTACGCCGGTAATTGCTCCTCCATAGTCAAACATAAGCCCCAGCTTTCTGCCGTTGGCTCTTATATATTCATACCAGCTTTCCCCCTCGGCCGTCTCCAGCTTCTGGAACTGTGCTCCGTTAATAATGCTGTCATTATCTATGTAGAATGTATAAGATATATTGCTCGCCCCATCAACCATATCGATCAGCGTATCCTCAAAAAATGAGTAATATGCTTCATAATATTCAAGCCCGGTCCTGAACCTGCGATCAATGAAATCATAGATGTATTTATTTGTATAAACGCTCTGTGTCATTTTGTCCGCGCTGTCCAGCTCGTTAGCAAGCGTGTACTGGATGGCACTTGCGGCATTTTCCATCTCATGTATTTTTTCTCTCTTTTCATATCTCACGATGACTCCGACAGCTGCCACATCCATGAGCATCAGCGGAATAATAGCCGCGATTATGTATAAAAATAGGACTCTGTTTTTCATTATTTCCCCTGTAAACTCTTATTTTATGGGATTTTTCTTCCGGATATTTTTCCTTTAAATCCCATCCTCATATTATACGGAGGTGTTTTGCTGTGGGCAAGATTACGGTTAAACAGGTTTTCAAAAAATTAAGAAATTGTTCGATTGCAAAATAAGAAATAAGGGGTTACTATTAATGAACATTAGTTCGGAACACACATTCGTTATTGTAGGAAGTGCTTATGAAGATGAATAACAAGCGGTCATATCTCATAATCGATCTTAAGAGTTTTTATGCCAGTGTGGAATGCGTAGACAGAGGTCTTGATCCCATGAAGGCGCTGCTGGCAGTTGCTGATGTTGAGCGCAGCAAGGGCACTATCTGCCTTGCCATCACACCTGCCATGAAGGCCCTTGGAATAAAGAATCGCTGCAGGATATACGAGATCCCGAAGCACCTTGATTACATAGTCGCACCTCCGCGTATGAAGCGATACATCGATATATCTGCTGATATTTACGGAATATACCTAAGCTATGTCGCTAAGGAAGACATACATGTCTATTCCATCGATGAATCTTTTCTGGATGTGACCACATACCTTGGGCTGTATGGACTGTCTGCCCATGACCTGGCACTGCGGATTATGAATGACATCAGGGATAAGCTGGGGCTTCGGGCTACCTGCGGTATCGGTACCAATCTGTACCTTGCCAAGGTAGCTCTTGATATTCTTGCAAAGCACTCTCCTGACTTCATCGCAGAGCTTGATGAGGAATCCTTTAAGGAAAAGCTCTGGATGCACAGACCTCTTACTGATTTTTGGAGAATCGGTCCCGGAACTGCACGCAGACTCTCATCCATGGGTATAGTCAATCAGGGAGATATCGCACATTTTCCTGAAAAACTGATGTATAAACAATTCGGAGTCCTTGCGGAATACATGATAGACCACGCCTGGGGACGGGAATCCTGTACCATGCAGGACATTAAAAACTATCGCAGCAGATCTAAATCCCTCTCCTGCGGGCAGGTTCTTATGCGTGATTATAATTTCGAAGATGCCCTCATCATAGTGAAGGAGATGGCAGATGAGTTGTCTCTTGATATGGTGGCAGCTCATGTCGTCAGCAGCAATGTGTCCCTCTTTGTTGGCTACAGCCAGGAAATGGTGCATTCGACAGGAGCCAGCGCAAACCTGCCTGTGACGACCAATTCATGCAGGATACTGATGGATGCCTTTGTTCAGCTCTACTATAGAAGTACCAGAAGGAATACTCCCATAAGGAGAGTTGGCATAAGCGCCAATTCCGTGCTGGATGAATGCTTCGAACAATACAACTTCTTTGTGGACCCCGCAGTCATGGAAAAAGACCGCAGGATTACCCGGTCAGTTAATCAGATAAAGGCCCGCTATGGCAAAAATGCCATCCTCAAGGGTATGGATCTGTATGAAGCAGGTAACACCAGGGCAAGAAATGAGTTTATCGGAGGTCACAAGGCCGGGTCCACATTATACTGAGTTTCATTGAGTTTTATGTGGAGGTAATTTATGCCAAGAGCAGACAGAGCAAGCCAGTTTCAGCCCTTCGCTGCTTTAAAGGGATTTGAAGAAGCTCTAAAGGAAAGGGAACGCATTGAAGTAGAAAAAATCGAGTTATCGGAAGAAGCTCTGGATTATCTTGATTATCAGCTGTCACTCCTTAAAGTGGGAGACATGGTTTCAATAATCTACTATGATTACGGAGCTTACGTGCAAAAAACCGGGCTGATATCCAATATTAAAAAGGACGCAAAATACCTTACCGTTGTTACTACCGATATCAGTTTTGACATGATCAGAGAGATCAGAACATGATACACAAGACGACAATGATCATTTTTTATAGGAGCATTTCAAAATGAGTAAGATTATTAATGAAGTTGATGTTATCTGTGAACATAAGGCTGATGGCAGCATTATCCCTCTCCGTCTCCGTTTTATGAATGAAGATGGAGAATACGAGACCTACACAGTAAAGGGCTACCGACCGGCAGAGAAAAAAGGCACCCATACAACAGAAGATGGAATCTACGTCGGAGACTCCACCTTCATATTTGAGTGCCTTATTATCGTTGCAGGTATAAAGCGGGTATTCAGAGTTTACTACGATCCGAAGATCAACACCAAATGGCGCCTTGCGGTATGAGCTCTCCCTGTTTTAATGGTAAGCCGATCACAGAAGAAATGGAACTCGCAGGGAGGTGTATGTGGGGGTTTTAGTAATTTAAAATAATTGTAAAGCAGTTTTTATTGCCGGCGCGTTTGTACTTCAGCGACCCTTTGTGCTTTTCGGCAATCTTGCGGGATATAACCAGTCCAAGCCCCGTGCCTCCGTCAGTCTTTCTGGTGGCATCTCCTCTGGCAAAGGGTTCAAACATTCTCTCAGCAAAGTCCTTATCTATAGCTTCTCCGTCATCCCAAACTTCGATAGTTATCTTTCCGGAGTCGCCACGCACTTTTACCCCAATATTGTTTCCTGTCTCATTGTATTTGTTTGCATTGCCGATAAGATTATTTATCGCCCTACCGAAAAGCTGCGGATCTACCTGGGCAAAAAGTGACTCCTCGGCTATATCAATATCAAATTCCTTGCCGGTAGCAGTGATATCCTCATAAAACTCCACGCAGATTCTGCGCACAAGTTCGCACACATCTGTTTTCTCAAGATTCAGCTTGTACTCATCACTCTCCATCTTAAGACTTGTATTGATGTCATCGGTCAAGGTCCTTATTCTTTCAGCCTTCATCTCTATGGTCTTATAATAGTCATCTATTTTTTCTTCCGGAACAAGTCCCTCCTCAAGTGCACAGATACTGCCCTTTATGGAAGCAATGGGATTTTTTATATCATGCGCAAGTTCAAGAAGCATCTGATTCCTGCTCTGCTCTACCTGATGTCTTCTCTCCTCACTTTCCTTGAGCTTGCACGCCATGCTGTTGAATCTGTCTCTGATATCCTCAAATTCCTTATCGGTAATGTAGTCTATGACCACATCTCTTTTTCCTTCACTAACTTCATCCATGCCCTGCATGAGAAACTTAAGGGGCATTTCGATATGCCTTTTTAGATAAAAGCTGATGCCGGCAATCTCTGCCACAAAAAGTGCTGCAAAAACCGCCAGAAATTCCAAATATCTTTTCCCGTTTTCGTTTGTAACCATGTAGGTAAGTCTGTAGGTCACCATATCTGAGGGATAAAAAACAAAAAAAATGCGCTTGGGATTTCCCACATACCTGGCACAGGCCGAATAGCTCTTTTTGTCAGAGGTCTTTATTACCACTCCGTTGCCGCTATCTGCCACGTATCCCATATCGACGAAATTTACCACTTCCCCGATATTATAGCTGTAATTATCCGTTCTCTTTTTTCCTACAACGTTGATGACATTCCCGTCTTCGTCCAGTTCCTCAACCCATCCCCCAATGCGCTCCAGGACCTCGATATCGGTAATTGTTCCATCGTATTTAATAACTGTCTGAGGCGAAGCATTTCCGACGCTGCCATTTCCCAAATATATCAAAAGCGCTATAGTTACAAAGAGATACAGGAAAATAGTCACAACAAGAAACAGAACATAGCTCTTAACAAGCCTTGAAAAAATGCTTTTCTTTTTCACTCTATTATTCTTCATAGCAATATTTATTCTTTCTCGAATTTATAACCAAGACCTTTGACTGCCTTGATCATGGCGACATCCTTATCGGCCTTCTTAAGTTTATTTCTGAGATTGCTGATATGCACCATAATAGTACTGTCATCAGCCGCATAGTCGCTCTCCCATACATATTCAGATATCTGCTGTTTGGTGAAAATATGCCCCGGGTGAGGCATCAGAAGTTCAAGAATTTTGTACTCGGTACCCGTAAGAGAAATGCTCTCTCCGCCTGTCGTTACCGATTTTGCATCAGTATTAAGCTCTATTCCGAAGGCTTTGAATACGTTATCAAAAGACTCATGATAGTCGTAGTTTCTCCGCAGCTGCGCTTTGATTCTCGCCACGACCTCCATAGGGTTAAAGGGCTTTGAAATATAGTCATCCGCTCCAAGTTCAAGACCGAGAATCTTATCGTAATCCTCGTTCTTTGCGGTAAGCATAATAACCGGAACATGGCTTATATCACGTATCTTCCTAAGAACCGAAAAGCCGTCAATTCCCGGCATCATAACATCAAGAAGTACCATTTGCGGCTTTTCCTTTTTATACAACTCCAAGGCCGATATTCCATTATCGGCCTTAATGAGTCTTATTCCCTCTTTACTTAAAAATAATTCCAGTGAATCAAGTATTTCTACTTCATCATCTGCCCCAAGAACTGTATATTCCATACCTACTCTCCAAATGCATATTCTTCTATTACTTCGTCAAGTGTTCTGTCAAAGCTGTAGGAAGCTTTCCACTCCTTATCCAGCTTATCCAGCAACATACATTCAAGCATTCCCAGGCGATAGTATTTCGCATCTCCTTCTACATATTTTGATGCAGTATCAAGGTATTGTTTTTTATACGTCTGTTCGCCGTTCTCTAGTCTTACAGCCTGTGATTCCACATAGTATGCGGAACCTTCCATCATTGTATAATAATCCTCTGAGTTTATTACCTGGTCACTAAGAAGTCCCCTTCTCTCCTTAGCTATTTTGGAATATTCTATCGCAATTTCGTTTATATCGCTACTGTTTTCGTCACCAATTACGCGACTTAATATCTCCAGTTCCTTCGTAAACAGTCTCTTTGCCTCGTCATTGGAATCCACAATACCTGCAAGCTCAGTTTCTGACAGTGTATCCGGCGAGATCTTTTCATATAAATCATGGTGTGAGTTCTGATATGCATGGAAGCTCTCATGCCAGATAACAGCTGAAAGAGGCGCGTTATTCAGTTTTTCGATAGTTATCCAGATATCATATTCGGGAACAACCACCTCAAACTCATCGCCGTCCTGATATATGCTGCCGACAACACCGCCATAAACAGCATCTCTCTTGGTATAATCGCATTCACCGCCGTTATAGTTAACAACAATGTCCTGCTCGGAATCTGAAAATGCCACTTTATAGTCCAAGGGACAAAAGCCCTTAAATCCCATGTCGCCAATATCTTCGTAGTCATCAGCTACCTTGTAGAGTATCTCTCTGTCATTTTCCTTGAATCCTCTCTCTG
This sequence comes from Butyrivibrio sp. NATIVEDY162, assembly GCF_045999815.1. Taxonomy (GTDB): domain Bacteria; phylum Bacillota; class Clostridia; order Lachnospirales; family Lachnospiraceae; genus Butyrivibrio. The sequence goes on along the minus strand of NZ_CP172574.1, from coordinate 191,708 downwards.
TTGTAGCAAATCCTGAAGCCAAAAGCGCCGCTCCAACCAACATATATATTACAAATCCTGCTCTTTTCATCACCTTATGCTTCCTCTCTTCTTAAGATCATCACCAAAAGTCCTGCGATCCATATCATAAAAAGTCCCATTATTATCACATGTACATTTATCGGCTTTTCCTGAACCAGATTTCCTGCCTGTGTGCTGATACCTGCAAGGTCAGGGACAAGCATTACCGCCCTTTTTATCAGTGTTCCACCGATTCCTGTAAATGTCGCAGTCAACAGCTTGAGACTGTTTCTAAATGCTCCAAAGACCAATATGATAACCATTATAGTACCTGTAAAAAGTGTGGGTATTCTGATTGAAAGAGCCGATGTCAACATGCAGACACAAGCTGAGTAGAGCATCATAAAAAGTGTTGCAACCGCTATTCTTCCAAGGACACCTGAATATCCGTTTACTACAGCGAATACTCCGAGTGTTGCGTAAAGAATGATTCCTGAAATCCAGGAAACCACTATGTTTCCTGCCGCAAGACACATATGATATCTGCTCTGGCTGATTCCTCTTGACCATATCAGATGGCTTGTTCTTCTCTCATACTCAAGCGGGATTGTTGAGCAAGAGATTGCAAGAGCTATGGCACCGTTTAGGAAATTGAGAACACTTATAAGAATCGGAAGAAGCACATGGTAATCCGTTATGCTTTTACCTCCCACAGTGAGTGATCCCATGTCTGTTGAAAAAACAGCAACAACGATTATTCCAAGTGCTGTTGTTATATATAACATTTTTTTACGTATCTTCTCTCTTATTACATTAAGTACGATTTCCATGATCATTCCTCCCCAACAAGTCTTACAAATTTATCTTCAAGACTCTCTTCGCTTTCGTTTTTAGTCCAGGTGTCGATCACTTTTCCCTTTTTCATGATTACGCCCCTGTCACAGACAGCCTCTATATCGTGCAATATATGTGAGTTGATAATAACTGTTTTCCCCTCTGCCTTAAGCCTTTTCAAAAGCTCAAGATTGTGCTTTCTTCCAAGTGCATCAAGACCTGCTGTAGGTTCATCAAGTATCAATATGTCCGGATCCGATATAAGTGCCTGGGCAAGTGCCAGTCTCTGGATCATACCTTTTGAGTAGTTCTTTACCTTGATTTTGGTATCAGATAATCCCGTAAGCTCCAGAAGTCCCTGTAAATATGAGGTGTCCTTTCTTGATTTGTCCCCCTCTATTCCGGCGTAGTATTTCATAACTTCCATAGCCGTAAGATATTCCGGAAAATATGGTGTTTCGGGTGAATATCCTATCTTTGCTCCGCTTTCAATTTCTATATTCCCTGAGCTTGCCTTAGCAAGTCCCAGAATCATTTTAATTGTAGTGGTTTTGCCTGCCCCGTTTGCCCCAAGAAGTGCAAATACTTCTCCCTTTTTAACATTAAGTGACAGGTCTTTTACTGCTGTCATTTCCTTATACTTTTTCTCTACGTTTTTAAGAACCAATATGTCGCTCATGTGCCTCGCTCCTCCTTACAGTCCATATAGTAGCAGGGCAAATAAAAGTCTCCTTAAAGCCAACCTAAAGATTTCCTAAAGATTGCAGTTAATTGTATAAAGACTTCCCACATACACCTCCCCTGCGAGCCCCTTTCGTCTGCGCTCGGCTTAACATTAAAACAGGTGGAGTCTGCAAAAAAAGAAGAAGTCCAATAATTTGAACTTCTCCGTTTCTTAGTTTTTATGCACCTTTTATGGCCTTGATCCATTTTCCGCTTCGTAGGCGAAGAATGCACCATACACACTTTATTATCTGATCGATTTTTATGAAGAAATATACCCAGAATGCTGGCAGGTGCCAGATTAGTCCTGCAAGAATCCCCAGCGGCACAGACGCAATCCACAAAAATAATACGTCTGCCACCATAAGGAATCTGGTGTCACCACCGCCTCTGAGAACACCTTTTGCAAGGATTGAGTTGGTGGACTGGAAAACAATTATTATAGCGATGGAGCTCATAAGCTGCATTGCTATATTTTTGGTATCATCTGTAATGTTATACATGTTGACTACCGGGCCGCTTATGAGGAATACGATCAAGCCTGCTATCGCTCCCATTACCAGTCCAAAAATGGCAAAAGCATAACCGTCGTACTGAGCCTTTTCCCTGTCTCCCTGGCCAAGGGTATGCCCTGTCACTATGCATCCAGCCTGGGCGACACCCTGAGTGAGCACGGTAGTAAGCTGCTGTGTAACAGTTGTTATTGAGTTAGCAGAGACAAAGGCTGTTCCGATTCTTCCCATGATCATAGCCACAGCGCTGTTTCCAAGTGCCATAAGGCCATCGCTTATAACGACAGGAATACTGATAACCAGATACTCCCTAACCAGGTCATCGCACTTCATAAAGATATCCTTGATCCTGTATGCGAGCCTTTTTTCAATAAAGAAGAAATATCCGCCAATCATGGAAAATTCAATTATTCTTGCAATTAATGTTCCAAGAGCCGCTCCGGCAACCTCCATTCGAGGTGCTCCGAATTTACCAAAAATAAATACATAATTAAAAAACAGATTAGACATAAATCCGAGAACTGAGCATACAAGCGGAACCACCGCTCTACCCATGCTTCGTATAACCAGCGTACAGTCCAGGGACAGTCCCAGTAAGAAATATGTTGGAACTGACCAAAAAAAGTAGTTTATTCCCTCCCTTATGACATCCTGCTCAGGGGTATAGATTCTCATTATCTGTCCCGGAAAAAGCGCCGTAAGCACTGCAAAAACAAGCGCAAATCCAAGGCACAGCCTGAGCATTATTGTTACGGTTTTCTTGAGAGATTTCATGTCCTTCATTCCCCAGAACCTGGAAACAAGGACAGAAGCTCCCATTCCGATGCCCATACAACAGATATGGTAAACAGTAATGAACTGGTTAGCCAGTGCAGAAGCAGACAGTGCAGTCTCTCCAAGGGTACCCAGCATTACTGTATCCATCATGTTTACGCCAATCTGAATCAGGTTCTGAAGCGCTATGGGCAGCGCAATGAACGATACTTTTCTGTATAGATCAGCATTTCCTATATATTTTTTATACTTACTATTTGAAAAACTCATAGATAAAATCTTTATCTCTCTAACTTATGGCGCGGGTGAGCTCTCGCGGTAAACCATTGAGGGATCCTCCTTAATTATTGTGTCATTTTCTTTCCCCTCAAGGACATTGATCAAAAGGCCAAGCATGGCATCAACCATCTGTGAGGTAGGAACTCTTATGGTTGTTATGGTAGGTGACAGATAATGAAGCACTACATTGTCTCCATAGGTAACAATCTCCATATCATCCGGGGATTTTAAACCATGTTCCTTAAGCGCCCGTAGAACGCCTACTATCACGGTATCATACATTACAAACAATCCTTCAGGAAAAGTACTGCTGTCCAACATTCTGTTCATGCTGGTGTAACCACTGGATGTATTCCTGCTGTTATCATTTACGATCCAGGATTTTTTCACGGAAATACCAAGTTCCTTTGCCTTTTCCAAAAAGCCCTGGCATCTATGGGTAGCAGCTGAGTTATCGGGATCAACTCCCAGAATTCCTGCAGTCTTAATACCTCTGTCATGAAAATGGGTGGCACAAATCTCTCCCGCAAGAAAATCATCAATTATCACGCTATTATAGCCATCAATCCGGCGATTACAAAAAATAACGGGAATATTGAACTCATTATCCTTAAAAAATTCCGTATCGTTGCCGGATGGTCCAAAGACAAGGATTCCTGAATATCTGTTGGCACTTATCTTATCTGCTTCTTCAGATATCATCCCCCCTGTATAGGGCACAACAACCAACTCTATGTTGATGCCGCGCTCTTCTTCCTGATCCATTACCGCTCTCGTAAGGGCAGCCAACATCTCATTAAGATAGTATGTAACGTTCCAAAACGCCGCGATAACATAAGTGTTTTCCGAGCCAATTCCGGTTCGAAGACGCCTAGCATAAATATTGGGAGTGTAGTTAAACTTTTTTGCCTCATCCCAGACCTTTTTCTGAGTTTTCTTGGAAATTCTTACAGTGTCGCCCCTTCCGTTTAATACAACAGAAACTGTGGCAACGGATAATCCCAGTGAATCTGCTATCTGTTTGATCTTTGAATTGTCCTTTTTCACGTAACTTTTTCCTTTCACATTGATGGCTTCAATCGCCGGCTCTGCCCGATACAGAATCGTACATAAACTTCACCTGTTTATCCAGAAGTTCTCCTGCCATGCAGTCATTTAATCTCGCATCAAAATTGTTGCGAATCGTAGTTTCCCTGCCAAACACTAATGTTTTAAAATCTTCGGGCTTTGAAGGATCCCACTTGGGAATGCTGCCATTGTTGGGATTACCTGTTTTAGCAAATGCCATTACAGTGTCAAAAATCTCTTTTTGAACCTTCTCGGTTACCCCCGGCTCCTGCAACGCCGGAGCTCTGTCTGTGGTATTAAATACAAACCCAAGGTCATTTCCGTGAAGCGGCGATACTCCGCCAAGCATAGGCATATCCAGATTAAAAATATATTCCCACGTACAGCCATTTAGTTTTGTCCGCCTCTTCATGTACGACCGGATATAACTTCTAAACATATAATCCATTGAGAGAAGATCGACAAGCGGCCTCTCAGGATAAGCCTCCTTAAACAGCAACGCAGCACGAGAATAAAGATCCTCACCAAGGGTGTCCTTAATCATATCTTCCATTTCCCTGTCAGTCATTTTGTGCTTGCTAATACCATATGAAAATGGTGCATTAAATTCACCAAAAGTACTGCCAACCAATAGTGGAATATGTGCTGTTTCTGATCGGAACGGATGAATAAGAGGATCCCCCTTGTAGTAGTTGCTATAGAAAGGCATCTCTCCAGCATTATACCCCAAAAACTTAAGTTTTTTGCGAACAATTTTTCCGGCCCTCAAAAATTCCTTAACAGGAGCCTTTGCCAATTCCTCTATGCTACTGCATCCGGTCTCTTCCATGAGTATTTCTCCCATTTTTTTGCCGGAGCCTGTGCAGTCGCACATAGCACCTCCCTGAACCCCTGACATAATGAGCCCCTTGTGGTAAAGCCCATCGGCTTCAGGTGTCTGAAGGAGCGCTGTAACCTTCATTCCTCCACCTGATTGTCCAAAGAGCATTACATTATCCGGATTTCCTCCAAATTTACTTATATTGTCTTTAATCCATCTAAGAGCAAAAACTATGTCGACCAGTCCCTGATTCCCGGAGTTTTTGTACTTTTCACCAAAATCGGAGAGATCGCAAAATCCCAGAAGATTAAGCCTATGATTTAAGGAAACTACTACAACCTTGCCATAGCGGCACATGTTGTCACCCTCACAAAGCCCATCTTCACTGGAAGAGCCAAAGCTCATCCCGCCTCCGTGAAGCCACACAAGAACCGGCCTTTTCTCATCATCGAGCCCCGGCGTCCAGATATTTAAGTTCTGACAGGCTTCATCCTTGAGCTCCTGTCGCCTTGCAAAATCAAGACTGTTATCAAGCGAAGGCTCTTCGATAGTGGGACATGCATACCCATAGGCTGTGGCCTCAAGCACACCATCCCAGGTCACAGCTTTTGGGTCCTCAAACCTCTCAGCCCTTGCATAGGGTATTCCCTTAAAATAAATCACATCATCATATTCGTAGCCATGGACTATTCCGCAGGTTGTATCAACAAGCGGATAATCCATTTCATAGCGAAATTTTTTTACCATCTCTCCTCCAACGGTTTTTTAGTGAAATACTCCTTCAAGGAACTTAACCATGGCTTTTCTCCAGAATGTCCAGTCGTGTATTCCCGGAACATGGTAAAACTCAATGGGAAGCCCATAGGTTTCGTGAAGGAGCTTCATGTTTTCAACATCAGTATCATACATGCGATAGTCCTGCTCTCCTATACCAAGGAACATGTACCTGTAGGTATCATTGAATTTGTTCTTATCAAAGAGAACATCCCTGTAGTCATCCTTCGCATCATTTATCTTGAAAAATGCAGAGAAAATACCTGCGTTTGCAAAAATATCCGGGTGATGAAAAGCAATATACTGTGTCTGGAAGCCTCCCATGGAAAGTCCGGATATTGCTCTGTTTTGCCTATCAGCAAGGGTTCTGTAGTTCTTATCAACAAACTTAACGATATCATTAACCATCTCGTCTGAGAAGGAGCCTATAGCAGGATCCGATGAGCCGTCAGGGTAGAATGAATAGCCCTGTGCCATGACAACAATGCATTTCTTTGCCCTTCCATCAGCTATCATGTTATCCAAAATGTTGTTGACCTTGCCCTGCCAAATCCAGCCTGTCTCATTTTCTCCGCCGCCATGCTGAAGATATATTACAGGATATTTTTCATGCGAGTTCTCATATCCTGCGGGAGTATAAACATATAGCGGCTTCTCACACCCACATACACCCGAACGATATGACTGCAGGTGGATCGTGCCATGGGGCACATCTTTTAAGATATAGTCGTCAAAAGTCTCATCCTCCATCTCGAAGAAGTTCTCATTAACAAATGCGCCATAACCCACATTCGCGTCGGGATTTATCACATGAGTACCGTTAACAAAAAATCTGATGTAATAGTAACCGCCTTCAACGCCATCTACTTTGCAGGAGTAATATTCGCTACCGCTCCTTTTCAGCTCATATCTGTTGCCGTTAAACTCAGCCTCAATTTTCGCATCCGCAGCTGTATGATAATTCAGCTCAATTGTGCCCTTTCCCGTAACTTCAATTCCTTTTGGAATGGGTTCATATTTGCCCGCCGGTCTTCCATTCTCGTCAACAGGATGAATGATCGTTATGTTCAGCGGATCCTGAAAATATATATTAGTCTCCATAGCCTGATTTCTGCCTGTAAAAGGATAGTCCTTATTCTTTGCAACAACAGGTGATGGTGCTTTTCTGTCCTTCTTTAAGGTTGAAGGATAAATAGGAAGGTTTTCTTCCTTGAAAATGTCCATACAAAAATCATGAAGACTTCTTCTCCAGGGCTCCCATTCGTGAAATCCCTGATACTCTTTGACGCAGACTTTGCTGCCTGAGTTTTTGAACTTTTCTCCGATCGAAGTATTAAGCTCCAGCATATTCTCGAATTTACCGGATGTAATATAAATCTGGCCATATTGATGCTGAGGCTTCTCTATTTCACCAAGTACGTCTGAGAATCCGCCTGAAAATACACCAAAATATCCAAATAGATCCGGATGCTTTACAGCAGATAAAGCAGCCTGGGCAGAGCCAAGAGACAGACCTGCTACAGCTGTATTATTTCTTCCCTTGAGGACACGATACTTTTTCTCAATAAAGGGCATGCAGTCAAGAACAAGCTCAGAGTCAAAATCACCGGGATAAAAAATCACTTCTTCATCCGGTCTGAAGCTGTAGCCTGCATTCATGACTACTATCATCTCTCTGCAAGCCTTCTTTGCTATGAGATTGTCCAGTATATAATTCTGTTTTCCATTCCAAAGCCAGCTGACCTCGGACTCTCCTACACCATGCTGAAGGTATAATACAGGATAGGATTTTGAATAATTCTCCTCATATCCCGGAGGTGTATAGACTACCGCAGTTTTTACTCTGGAATTTTCTCCTGATTTATACATATCAAAATGAATCGTTCCGTGAGGTACATCCTTGCGAAGCCAGAAGTCCTCTCCATCCTCCGGAACATCTATGAATCCGATATTTCCGAAGCATCCGTAACAGATCATTCCGTCAGGATTTGCACACAAGACTCCGTCCACAAACCAGTCAAGATAGTGAAAACCTGCAGGAATCCCCGTTCTGGTGCTAAACCATCCGTCCTCACCCTTGGTAAGGCTGATGTGATCTGAGGGCAATGTTCCTGATTTGCCACACACCTCAACTGTTTTGGCATTTGGAGCATAGAAATTAAATTCTGCGGTCCCATCCTCATAAACAATTGTTCCGGGCTTTCTATCAACATAGTGAAGACTCTCAACGGTTCCATCTGATTCAACATTCATATTTAATCTGTTGTAAGATCCGGGATAAGCCTTAAGAGCAAGATTTTTCCATACTTTGTCTTTTACGTTTGTCATTTTTATGTCCCCTTTTATTATGTCTAAATAATTTACATATATAGTTTTTCTTTTAAAAGGGGAAGAAGGAGTGGCTGTCTCCTTCTTCCCCCTGTGCAACACCTTAATAAGAAGGAGCGCACCCTTTGCTAAATCGCATATTTGCAAGTTTGTTATCTATCACTGCAAACAACTATTATGGACAAGATATTATTTGTATCCATATTTCTCATTGATAATTGTATCTGCTGCTTCCTGGCACTTATCAAGAAGCTCAGATGAATCCTTATCCTTATAGAATGTCAGGTTATTGATCAAATCTATAACAGGTCCTGTAAGAATCTCTGACCAATATCTGAATTCACCGGGAGCAATTGAATCCATACAATACTCAGGATCATTGATTGTGATCGCATTCATGTCCGAATTGTTCTTATATTCTTCGCATTCTGCTACAGGAATGAAATAAGTAGGATAACCTATTCTGTCTGACCATGCATAAACTGCTGTATCCTTAACATCAATATCCCCATTACCATAGTGCCACCATGAGATGAATCTCTCTGCTGCAAGAGCTTCTTCATCTGTGCAGTCCTGTGTCACAAAGAAACACTGTGTATTAGCAGGTGCCTGTTTTCCTCCCTCAGGTGTCTCGATAAGAGTAGTAACTCCATAGTTCATATTGTACTTATGAACATCTGCAAGAACCCAGGGGCCGTCAACATACATGCCAACCTGCCCTGCGATGAACATTGATACGATGTCGCCTTCAACCGGATTATACCCTGCATCAAACTGATAATTAAACCACTTGATGAAATCCTTGTAGCCCTGATTATCCTTAAAATGCGCTGTCCATTTGTCATTTTCCTTGGTAATCTGCTCACCGCCAAACATCTGCATAAGGCAAGCTACAGCACCATAGTTTGTGTAAGAAAGTCCTGATCCGTAGATATGGTTGTCCGCATCAGTGATCTTCTCTGCGTATTCTGTCCACTGATCATAGGTTGTTGGCGGAGCTTCAGGGTCAAGGCCTGCCTTTTCAAACAGGTCTTTATTCCAATACACAACGTAATTTGAAATCTGGAAAGGAATGCCGTAAAGACCATCCTCCGTCTTAAGTGAATCAAGGTATGATGTCATAAAATCTGCTTCCTTCATACCCGTATCACTCCATATATTATCAAGGTTTCTGATCTCACCTTCATAAAGATACTTCTCTGAGCATGACCCAAGAATAAGTGCCGGAACCTTATTCGCAGCCATTGCAGGCGTAATCTTATCTCTAAAATCCGAGGTTGAATCCATTTCTATGGTAATACCCCATTTATTTTCTTTATTAAATTTATCAACAAGTTCAATCAGAACCTGCCCGTCTGAGCCTGTCCATCCATTCCAAAACTGAATTGTGATCGGTTTAGATTCCTCAGATGCTTCAGCTGATTCTGTGCTCCCCGAAGCAGATGCGGTATCCTTCGCATCCGAGTTTGTTTCCGTCTTGGCCGAAGCCCCGCATGCTGCCAGCGAAAGCGTCATACATGCTGTTAACAATAGTGCTATACCTTTCTTTTTCATCATCTTCACCCTCCTATTTTTTGCGAAACAGCCACATGCTATTTCGTTTTAGTTCACGATCAACAAAATCATCCTTTTAATCCGCTTGTAGCTGTACCTTCAACAAAGTACTGCTGTCCGAATATGTAAAGGATCATCATAGGTATAACTGAAATAAATGCTCCCGCAAACGCCGTTCCGTACTGAAGACTTGTCTCCAGGAAAAGCGCGATACCATTGGCCAGTGTTCTCATTGACGGTGTGGATGTCATAAGCAGTGGCCATAACAGATCATTCCATGCACCGTTTATTCCAAGCACCAGATTGGTCATGAGTGTAGGCATGATCAGAGGTGTCATAATCTTCCAGTAAATTCCAAACTCTGACAAACCGTCCATTCTTGCCGCTTCCTCAAGCTCCTTCGGAAGTGCCGCATAAGCTGCTCTTGTCATGAAAATGCATATTGCAACACCCCAGTTGGGAATAAGCAGTCCCGCATAATTGTCATACATTCCAAGCTTTACAACTTCCAAAAACAACGGAACCATGATCACCTGAAAGGGAATCATCATAGTTGCAAGAACCGCGATAAATATCACGTTTTTGCCTTTGAACTGATATCTTGCAAAGGCATATCCTGCAAGTGAATTAATGAAAAGCTGCGGTACTGTAGTAAAAATGCAATAGATTATTGAATTTTTAAGATACGTTAAAATCTGCAATCTCTGAAGAAGATTGGAAAAGTTTTCAATCGTAAAGGACTCCGGAAAAAATTTCGGCGGATACTTCATAAGCTCACTTTCCGGTCTGAATGCACACAACAGCATCCATATGACCGGTATGAGTATCAGAAGGGCTATTAGAACCAGCACCAGGCCGACAAATGCATCTCCCACAATTCTATTGCTGTATCTGACTTTATGACCCTGATTTTCAAATTCTAATTCTATAGCTTCCGTACTCATTCCTTTTCCTCCGAGAAGAATCCCCTATAGCAGAATATGGTAAGCACAAGGATTATAGCAAAAAGAGCCATTGACACCGCTGCGCCATACCCCATTCTGTTATTTGAAAATGCTTTTGTGTAAGTGTAATAAACCAGTGTTTCGGTAGTTCTTGCAGGACCTCCGCTGGTGGTTGTAAACACCAGATCAAATACCTGTAAAGAGCCAATCAGCCTTGTCATAAAAACAAAACCAAAGGTATCTTTTATAAGCGGCAATGTGATTGAGATAAATGCTCTGGCATCGGAACAGCCATCTATTTCAGCTGCTTCGTACATATCTCTCGAAACACCCTGCATCGCCGAGAGAAGAATTACAGTGGACATACCAAAGCTTCTCCAGACAGACATAAATACAAGCACAAAAAATGTATATTTCGGTGAATTCAGAAAGTTAATTCCTTTGATCCCAATGCGCTCAAGCCAATAAGTCATGATGCCGATGTTTGAGTGAAGGAACATTTTCCACATGATTGCTACAACTGTTGCTGAGCATACGATCGGTGCAAAGTAAACGGCGCGCATCATCTTGTTGAACTTTGTATTCCTGGTAAGAAGCGCTGCAAGAACAAGGCCTACAAGCATCTGAATCGGAACTTCAATAAGCGTAAACTTAATTGTCACCTTAAGTGCATTCCAGAAATAATCATCACTAAACATCTCTCTGAAATTATCCAGTCCCACAAAGCCTTTACCGTTCAGGAACATGTCAATATCAAACATGCCGCAGACAAATGAAAACGCCGTAGGTAATATCCTGAATATAAAAAGAAGACCAACCGCCGGTGCAATGAACAAATAAGCGATATGCTCCGGCTTTTTCCAGTAATTTCTCATCTTTTCCATGTGTAACCCCCAATTTGTTACCCATTACATTTATTTAGTTTTTTGATCTGCTATAACAAGCCCCACAGTGCCATCGGGATTTCTCTTGAACTGCTTTACATAATTCCAGCCAAGTGTCGCATCAAGTGGAGCAACTTCATGTCCTTTATCATGCATCAGACAGTAGTTGTAATAATTTTCGGGCTCCGGATCTTGTGTGTAGAACCTGTTTACCGTGTAAAACTGCTCAAGTTTATTGCCATTTGGTCTTATCTCTTCTACCTTTTCCCCGGAAACACCACTCTCACAGGGTTTGTCCGTCCCAACAGGCGGTGTGTCTTCAACCTTAATGTTGTTGAACTTTTTCCAGAAATCGTACTGATACTGCTGAGTACACCCCTTAAACACAGGGCAGGAGGCTTCTCGTGTTCCATAGGTATACCACACAGGCATTCTCATCCAGTCCTTCTTCTGCTCAAGTGCCCTTCTCATGGGAGTAATATCATTTATGTCAAGCTCCACAGGCTTCCACCTGTTTCCGGGCCAGTTGGAATCGATATGCATAAGTCCTGCAATTTTCTCCGGATATAGCATCGCTATAACCTGAGCTATGGCTGCGCCATTTGAAAATCCTGACATATAAACCCGTTCCGGATCCACCGGATACTCGGCAATCATCTTATCGATCAACTTAACCAGGAATATTTCGTCCTCGGACTTATCGTTTTTATCATCGCTTCCGTATCCCACAGCCCAGCTTGCTGTATTTGATCCCCAGGGATATACCGTGATGAAGTGCTCTTTTTTACCAAGCTCATGTAACCTCGCCATATTTGCGGCTTCTGTCGGATTATCGGAGCCTCCGTGGCAGAATAAAATCATGGGAACCTTCTTCCCTTCCGGAAGATCATCAGGTATATGCATAAGCCAGGTATGTTTCTCTCCAAGGGACTCATCATCAATAGCCCATTTAAACTCATCCCCTGTAAGGTCAGTAATTGTGTCCATATCCCCAACATCTCCGGTATTTATTTTTCTTACCCTGGAGAATGTTTCCTCGTAGACCTTATAGATTATCTCCTTTGAAAAGCTGCACGCAGGAGCTTTTACCACATAGCTTGCCTTGTTAGTGGGATTTAAATAAGTCTCTACCCTCTCTCCGGGAATCACCTCTGTACATCCACATGCTTTTATGAAATATGACACTGCTCTCTCTGAGGCTCCTGAAAGTACTGCCGTAACAGCGCCATATTTTGCTTTGGCAAGAGCTTCTCTTGAAATCTCACCTCCAAATGTAAGGAGCCCTGCTATGCATTCAGGCTTAGTGGCCGCATAGGACAATGCCATATCAGCACCTTCTCCGACACCTATGACATATCTGTAAGAATTCATCAGATGCCATTGCCTGAGCATCTCAGACAGAAGCGGAATTCCAATCTCGTTTGTTTTAAGAGGATCATCATCCTCTTTTATGGCTTCACTTAAAAGCTTGTCCAATACCTCGGTATCATCCTCAGCATCCACCTCAAATCTACTGTTCCATCCCCTTTTCCCGGGGTTCGGAAATGCCAATACTATTCTTTTTTCTTCTGAAAGACTTTCAAGACCTTGTGATAAAAGATTTTTTACAGACGCTTCACTGTCGTCTCCCCTGATAACAGTGATCATACTTGTCAGGTAGGGGTTGTGTCTCTCCGCATCCGGATAGTAGAGATACATGCCTCTGCCTGCACTTTTGACTTGTTTAAATAGTAACCCCATATCCCCTCCCTATTTTGCTATTTCGTTTTAGCTTTTTATAATTTTATGTTACGTTATACCTACTGAAAAGTCAATCGATTTTGTATAGGAATCCATTCGTCAAATGCTTTTTCTATGTATGCATCCCAGAATCTCCAGTCGTGGGCATACCCTTCAGGTTCCTCATAAACAAGCGGTATTCCGGCTTTTTGAATTACATCCCTGTCTTTTCTTACTACATCTCTTATGAAATCATCATTGCCAACTGCAATGAATAATTTTGGAAGTTCAACATGATTTTCCAGAGCTTTTTTTAAATAAATTGCTAAATCCAAAGAGCTCCCCGGAATATCTTCTGCAGCGCCAAAAGCTCCCTGGAATTTTTCAAGTCCTTTTATATCCCGAAGCTGCCCCACAAGTGAGTCGGTATCAAGTGTGCTGCCGATGCCACCTGACAGATCAATGCATGCACTGTAGAGATCAGGTCTCCTTATTCCTGCTAAAAGTGCGCCATTTCCGCCCATGGCATATCCCATTACAAAGTTGTCCTCTCTTTTCTCCGATGAAGGGAAAAGGCTCCGTACAACAACCGGAAGCTCTTCTGTAATATAGGTAAAATACTTCATGCCGTATTTGGTATCAATGTAAAAGCTGTCATTTACAGAAGGCGTAACGGTCATGACATTATTTCTCTCTGCGTAGAGCTCTACATTCGAGTAACGATAGGGCACTGTGTCATCCTCTCCGCCTCCGTGCAAAAGATAACAGGTAGCAAACTTCATTCCGGGTTTATACAAAGGTTTATCACCCTCTTTATAGCTGTAGTTCCCCGTGGGCAGCGTAACTGTGACATTTGTGTAAATCCCCAATACTTCTGAACGAAAATTAAACCTGAACGTAGCCATCTTTTAACCCTTTCCGCTTTTTAGCCCCATAACTTAATTCATAAACAAGAAATACTCCGATCATTGCAACCGCTATCCATGCAACTCCCCTAAACATGGTGGCATAACCATATGCGCCCGATATTGTTCCACCTATTATCGGACCAAGGCTGTTGCCCACATCTGCTCCTATATAATAGGTACTTGACGCCACTCCGACTCTTGATTCATCTACGCTTTTAACGCAGGCGGATTGAAGTGATATCTGCCCCACACCCTGTCCAAGCGCTTTTAAAACTGCAGCTACAAGGACTACAGGAAGTATTTCAGCTTTTGATAATATAAGCATCGAAGAAAAGCCTACAAGCAAGGAAATTGTAACAACCATGGTAAGAGGTGCTTCATCTGCAATTTTTCCCATAAGAAGTCTCACCACAAAAAGGCATCCTGCGTTAACCGTAAAGAAAAGGGCAATGTGAGGTATACTTCTCTCCTCTCCAACCATAACCAGAAACGAGTTTGTGACGCCGTTCATAAACGAGAACATTCCTGCAGTAAGAGCATATATAATGCAGTTTACCGCTATAAGCCTTCCAAAAAGATTTCCGGATTTCTGTTTCTCTGCGCCCATGCTCTTTGATTCAATTTCCTGTCTTTTGTTTTCATATGGAATAAGTACCAGAATTGCAACAGCACCAAAGCAGATAAATCCAACAAGGAAAAACAGTGCTTTAAATCCAATGTAGCCATGCAGGGCAACACCAAAAACCGGGCCTATTATCTGAGATACAACCTGCCCTACACCATAATAGCCAAGTCCTTCTCCCATTCTCTGCCTTGGTATGCTCTCAGCCACCAGCGCCATGTTGGCGGTACCGCTTACTCCGAACGCTGCCCCGTGAAGAAGTCTGAAGATCAAAAGAGCTGTCATATTCATCGAAAGCGCATATCCAAAGAATCCAAAGGCAAAAAGGATTGTGGAAACAAGGCATATTATCTTTTTATTTTTTTCATCGCACAAAGCTCCACCCGCAGGTCTGAATATCATAGCCGCTGTCGAGAAAAGCCCCGTGAGCGTTCCTGCCGCAGCAAGTGTTCCTCCAAGATCCACTGCATAGGTTGCTATAAGCGTCTGTATCAGGCTGTAGCTAAGAGATGTCATAAAGCTGACAATAATTAGCAGACAATAGCTCAGTGTAAAGAGGGCCGGTCCTTTTCCTGTTCCAGTTTTTTTAGTGATCATTGTTTTTCCTTCCCTTCTGGTGCTAGTTTATGCATCCATATACAGCATTCCTTACGCGAAGATGATAGTATTCTTCATTGTTGGGATCTGTCTGATGCATATACACAAGGCTAAATTTCTCACTGGGATCGATGGATGTGTAGGTTCCATAAGCTCCCGTCCAGCCAAACTCCCCAAATGAAGCATTAAAATTGCCCTCTGCAGGAGATAAAAGTGTTCTAACCCCAAGCCCATAGCCATATCCTGCCAGATAAAAGTTCTGAAAATCCTTAAGCTGAGTTTTATTTAGTTGATTCTGTCTCATAAGGTCTATGGTTTTCCTGCCGATTATATGCTCTCCATTAGCCGAGCCACCATTGGCAAGCATCTGAGCGAATTTAGTATAATCACGGATTGTTGAATACAAGCCGGCACCGCCATTATCAAGCTTTGCATCCTCTGCGTGATATTTATCCAAAAGTCCTTTTTGAGCATCCCATTTGCCGTCTCCAATAGGGTGATAGACAGGTATCAGCCTCTTTTCATTACCATCATGAAATCTGTAGGAAGTATCCTTCATCCCCAATGGATCAAGTATTTCATTTTTTATAAACTCAGAAGTAGGCATGCCTGAAAGCCTTGCTATCAGTCCCGAAACAATGTCGTGCCCATACCCATATAACCAGTGAGTTCCGGGATCAAACGCAATCGGAACCTGCCCCATGGCTGCTACTTCCGTCTCAATATCATAGGTGCCATATTTCTGCTCGAGTTCCCGCTTTATTCTGAACATCTCCCTGGCAGTTACACTCTCTCCGTATTCATAGGGCATACCGCAGCTCATTCTGAAAGCATCCTTCACAAGAATCGGGCTCTTTGCAGGTCTTAAGGTGTAATTACCGTTTGCGTCGTATTCAACGACCTGCGTATTTTCATATTCAGGGAAATATTTATATAGCGGGTCATTCAGAAGGAATTTTCCACGCTCATAAAGCATCATTCCGGCAGTGACCACAACAACCTTCGTCATTGACATCATTCTGAAAAGAGTATTCTCATCAAGCTTGTGCCCCGTTTCCAGGTTATCGCAGCCGGCATAATGTTCATATAAAACTTCACCATCCCTGGCAAATGAAAGCGCACATCCCGGAAGGCCGTTTTCTACAAATCCATCTAACAATTTTGTAATATCCTGATATTTACTCATTGGAATCCCCCCTTAAATGTTTCTTGACTTAATGCTATTACGTTTTAGCTTTTTATGCAATAATTATTTTTCAAAATAATGTAATATTTCCTTTAAAAAGCAACATTTATCAAGTCTATTGTCAAAAGAGCAATCTTTAGATATTGCTTTATCGTTTTAGCCAATCTATAATTATTTACATATATATTCTTTATTTTGGGGAGGGCGCTCTATGTCTAATATTGTTGATGTCGATAGACTGCTTGATAGTTTTTTGGATAGGGGAATTCCCGGATGCGGGCTTAAGGTTGTACAAAATGGCGAAGTGCTTTATGAGGGATATCACGGATATTCCGATATTGAAGACCACGCACCTGTCACATCCTCTTCTATCTTCCGCTTAGCTTCAATGTCAAAAATTCCACTTTATACTACCATGATGATGCTGTATGAGAAGGGGAAATTTCTTATGACAGATCCCATCTCTGACTGGCTTCCTGAATGGAAAAGCATGAAAAAATTCGACCATGATGAAAATGGCTATATTCATATAGTAGATGCTAAAAAGCCGATAACTGTCAGGGACGTATGCTCTATGAAATGCGGTCTTCCCTACTGTAATTCTCAGGAAGTTACAGATAATCCGGTGCTTACATCCATGCAAAAATGCATGAAGCCACTTATAGAGAAGGGCCATTTCACCAACAGAGAGCATGTAAAGGCCATGTCTGAAGCAGTTCTTGCATGTGAACCCGGAGAGAAATGGATCTACGGTTTTTCAAGCGAGCTTGCCTGCGCTCTCATAGAAGCAATCACAGATAAGCCTGTAGATGAAGTGTTTAAGGAGTTTATCTTTGATCCCCTTGAAATGAATGATACCAGATCAAGATTTGAAGGCGACCACGAAAAGCGCCTTGTAACTCTTTATCGACAGTCAGATAACGGGCCGGTGCCTTTTAAGAATTCTTTCTTTGATGACAAGCATATTCCGGGAGCCGAACACGAACAGGGCTGGGCGCGGTTGTACTCAACTGTAGAAGATTTCAGTCACCTGATGCAGATGCTGTCTGAGGGCGGAATCTATAAAGGAAAAAGGCTATTATCTCCTACAACCATTAATATGATGAGAGCTAACGGACTTAGCGAGAAACAGCTTCTCGACTATGCAAATACCTATGAGATGGGCTACGGTTACGGCTATGGTGTTCGAACATTGATCGACAAAGGGGCCGGTGACCACAGCGGTGCCCTCGGATCCTTTGGCTGGACCGGTGGCTTTGGCACCTGGTGTGAGGCTGATCCGGAGGATGGCGTGTCAATAACATATATGCACAATCTGATGCCTGATGATGAACTCTACACTCATCACAGGGTTCGTGCTGTTTCATATGGTCTTATTAAATAATCAGGGAGGAGCACAATGAATAACTTTAAAGACTTGGAAAAACTTCTTCAAAAATATGTGGACGATGGATTACCGGGATGCGGTATTCAAATCTGTCAAAAAGGCGAAACACTATATGAAAACTACTTTGGCTGGGCAGATAAAGAAAACAATGTAAAGCTGAATGCCTCCCATCTTTTCCGTCAGGCATCTCTTACCAAGGTTGCTATGTACACCACTGCAATGATGCTCTACGAACAGGGAAAATTCCTTATGAGTGACCCTCTCTACGAGTATTTTCCAGAGTGGAAGGACTCAAAGAAAGCCATTCCCACCGCAGATGGCGGCTACAAGATAGTACCTACAGAAAAGCCCGTGACTATCAAAAATATCTTCAATATGACTGTGGGACTGCCCTATCACATGCTTCTTGGCGCCGACGCCCCAACTCAGCATCCCACTTCAACTGCCATGGCAAGAGCTATGGAAGAACTTAAGTCACGCCCTCACTACTCTCTTAGGGAAGAAATCGAAAAAATGGCTGAAATTCCCCTCGCATTTGAGCCGGGAACCCACTTTTTGTATGGATTTTCAAGCGAACTTACTGCCGGTCTTCTGGAGGCAATCTGCAGAAAACCCGCAGAGGTAGTTATTAAAGAAATGCTCTTTGATCCTCTGGAAATGAATACTTCTGCCAATTTCCTCATAGGTGATATGGAAGAAAGGCTTGTCAGAAATTATTACCTAAAGCCCGGTAAAAAGCTCTCCGACAGCGATGCTTTATACATTCCTGATGATGAAATAGCCGTTAAATCCGTCGGAAAACTCGGCACTGTATCAGGCTTTGCCAGAGTAATAACTAACTGCAACGATTATTCTCACCTTATGCAGATGCTTGCTAATGGCGGAAAATACAAAAATGAACAGATAATGGGAAGAGCCACTATCGATCTTATAAGAACCAATACCCTGACTAATGCTCAGATTGAAAAAGATTTTTCCAACGACTATCTTGCTGGCTATGGTTACGGATATGGTATGAGAACCCTAATGGATCAGTATGCGGGAGCTCATAACGGCGTTCCCGGATCCTTCGGCTGGACCGGTGGTTCAGGTACCTGGGCTGAAGCAGATCCTTCAAGAGGCATCTCTATTGTCTACATGCATAATATTCAGCCAAATCTGGAGCTCTATCATCATCTGCGCATGCGTGCAGTTGCATATGGCTCGCTATCATAAACATCACAGCTCCAAGGCAAGCATTTCTGAATGGATGCCTTGGAGCTGAGCTTCATCAATCGCCGATGGGCTGGGATTTTTTCCTTCCGGACTCTATCAGTTCTTTTTCAAAAGCCTCAGGATTTTTCAGATAATAATCCTGATGATATTCCTCTGCTTCATAAAAATTCTTGTATGGCAGTACCGCCACCTGAACTTTTCTTTCTGATTGCTGTTCAATGCTCTTTATCTTTTCAGTCACAAGCGCCTTTTCCTCATCATCCATGTAGAAAATCGCAAGGGTATATGAAAAACCTTTATCAATATACTGACCTTCCGCGTCAAATGGATCCACGTTTGCAAAATATATATCCAGAAGTTTATCATAAGGCACTTTTCGAGGGTCATACACAAGCTTTATTGTCTCTCTGTGACCGGTTTCCTGATGTTTTACCTGCTCATATGTAGGATTTTCTTCATCTCCGCCGGCATAACCGCAGATAACGCGGTCCACACCGTACATCTTGTAAATAGGCGTAACGCACCAAAAGCATCCGCCTGCAAAATAAGCTTCTTTCATTATTTAGTCCTCCGGTTGCTACCAATTATATCCAATTTAATTTTGATATATCTATCTCGTTATTCTCCCATATCTGTGTTTAAAATGTAAATACCTTTTTTACTCTCAACACGATCATGTTGGAAACCAGGCCTATGACAACGCCGGACACAGTTCCCACCACAATAAGGAATGGCAAATAGTAGATCAGACTTCCTGTCTCAAGAACGAACATTGCCACTATGATCTGTCCGATATTATGAAAAACTCCGCCAAGAACACTAACTCCGCTCATGGAAAACTTCCCGGTCTTTTTGGCGATCAGCATAGCTATAAGAGAAAGAACAGCACCGGCAAGAGAATACATCATCATGGAAACATTACCAAAAGTAAGTCCCACAAGAACAACCCTTATGATAGAAAGAGCTATGGCGTCCTTTTCACCAATTGTGTAAAGAGTCACCATAACTGCAAGGTTAGCAATACCTATTTTCGCTCCGGGTATTCCTATGTTAAGCGGAAGCAGGTATTCAATATATGAAAGGACAAAGGCCAAAGCCACAAACAGTCCTAAAAAAGCAATTCTTTTGTTATTCATCATTAGTTCCATAAAAGCCCGGTATCAGTGAGTTGATGTATCCAGGCCATTATCCTCTCCACCTTTTATCTCCACTACAAGCTTATTGGGCAAACATACGATAGTTTCTCCCTGATACCTGATAGGACTGTGATGCACGCATATCTTATCAGGACATGAAGCCTCAACAACACGCGCGTATCCATCAGATATAATAAGTATGTTATAGTTCCCATCCGGAAGCTCAATTTTCTCCTCTATATCCTCTGACAGCGGATACTCTCCATATGTTTTATCGTCAATTGTAACTGCAGCAACAGCAGGGCCTCCGGAATTATACTTCTGAAAAGCCTTTATTCCCCAAAAACTCAAAATAGCAATAGCAATAATAACAGTAATTAATATAATGTCATTTTTCTTCATCTTTAAGGCATCTTTCACATTTTCTTACAATCTTATCATAGTTTTTTATATCATGTATATAAAGGCGTGGTCATCGCTCGCAAAGCGAGCAATGACCACGCCTATAGCAAAATAATATGCGTCCTTTTAGTTATTTCGTATTAATATCTGCACTCCAGCACACACTTCAGGATACGTCTTGCACAAGCCTGAAGCTCTGCTCTTGTAACACCGTTATCAAGGATATTGTCTATATCCTTCTGTGAACCGGGCATTGTGAGGTCATTTCCGCATCTTACGCATTCTGCGGCAGATGATTCGCCGTACTTGTGCTCTTCCTTACTGGACCAGTCATTTCCGGTTGTTCCCCAGTCGGTCATGATAACTCCCTTGAATCCCCACTCATTTCTGCAGATAGCTGTCAGAAGGTTGTAGTTATTTGCGGTGTGAATTCCGTTTACAAGGTTGTAGCTGGTCATGATTGAAAGAGGCTGTGATTTCTTAACAGCAATCTCGAAGCCCTTAAGATAGATTTCTCTCAATGCTCTCTCGCTTACATGTGCATTTGTATGCATTCTGTTGTCTTCCTGGTTATTGCATGCAAAATGCTTGATAGTCGTGCCACAGCCCTTGTGCTTCTGAACACCTATTGTATCTGCAGCGGCACAGCATCCTGCAAGAAGGGGATCCTCTGAATAATACTCAAAGTTTCTTCCGCAAAGAGGATTCTTCTGGATGTTCATTCCGGGAGCAAGCCAGAGATTAACTCCGAATTCTTCGCACTCAGCTCCTACAAGATCGCCTGCTTCTTCAACAACATCCATATTCCAGGTCTGTGCAAGCATAGTAGCGATCGGAATAGCTGTACAATACTGATAATACTTAGTTACCTCTCCCTTGATGTCAGACTTGGGCATTTCCATTCCCTCAAAGCCTACAAATTCAAAGCCTCTTGCACTAAGCTCGGGAATTATATTGTTTTCCTCATCCACTGCAAAATAAGGAGTAAGTCGAAGACCTGCAGGTCCATCAGCAAGAACAAGATTATGAACACCTCTGTCGTTAACCATTAAGGTACTTGTATCACCGGCTGCTCCGGGAACTACTGCAGATGCATTACCAATTACTGTCTGCTGGTCAAATCCTCCCCTTGCGGTTCCTACGCACAGATCAGCCATTTCATCTCTTGTAAGCTGTCCAAGAAGATCATCAAGAGTAGCTTTTCCATTCTTTACATCCTCTAAGGTCAGCTTCTCTGCAGCGTCATTTTTAAGCTCAACAGGAGCGCCTTCATATTCTGCAGTCACTGTTGAAATAGCGCCTGCTTCAAGAGTAAGTGCTTTAGCAGATTCCTTCTCTGCGTCCTCTTTTTCATAGGTAAGAGGCTTTGCTCCCCTTGCTGAGAGTTCCTGTATCTCTGTATCAGGCTTCATTCTGTTGGATAACTTGTATGTAACGATCTCATCCTTAACATCAATAGCTGCAACAATGTGCGTATCACATGCATTCTCACCAACTCTGATAAAGTATTTTCCGGCTTCAAGAACGTATGAAGCTCTTGACTCATCATATGATGCAAACTCTGAAACCTTAGCATTAAGAGTAAGCACATCGCTCTCTCCTGGTGCAAGCAGCTTTGTCTTTGCAAATGCCTTAAGCTCCTTTACAGGCTTTTCGATTTTTCCGTCAGGAGCTGAAACGTACAGCTGAACAACCTGTTTTCCATCGAATTTGTCACCGGTATTTTTTACTTCGACATTAACAATAAGCTCTTCACCTTTCAGTGAAATATCTTTGGTCTCAATAGAAAAATCTGTGTAAGCTCTGCCAAATCCAAAGGGATATGCGGGTTTAATACCAAAACTGTCAAAATAACGATATCCTACATAGATACCCTCTTTGTAGAATTCATCATCAAGATCTCCATTCATAAAGCTGAAGGTGTCATGTGAAGGATAATCTGTATAATTCTCTGCCCATGTCATAGCAAGGTGTCCTGAAGGAATTGCTTTTCCAAGAAGAACATCTGCAAAAACAGATCCGATAACATTTCCTGCCTGGCTCATCAAAAGAACAGCACCGATACCCTTGGTTCCTCTGAGGAACTTTGTATCCAGTACTCCGCCAACGTTAAGAGCTACAACGAATTTGTCATAATGAGCTGCCAGCCTTTTGATGGTGTCCTTTTCATTCTCCGTAAGCTCATAGTCACCTGCTACAGCCTTTCTGTCTGCGCCTTCTCCAGAGTCTCTTGCAACAACATAAACAGCTGCATCTGCATCTGCCATATCGGAATCATCCAGTACCTGAATATCCGGATCATGATAAGGATTGCTGAAAGCCTGAGCAAATGCCATCATAGGATCACCTGTCTCCTCAACAACCTTCTGAACATGTTCTTTGTAGGACTTTTTGGCATCTTCAACACATTTATCGTACTTATCAAGCCATGCACCGGTAACAATCTCAAGTCCGGCTTCCTTAAGTCCCTGCTCTATGCCCACAACATTTCTGCTGTTAACATCTCCTGAGCCCTTACCGCCTTTTATCATGTGACGTGCACCGTTACCGAAAAGTGCAAGCTTTTTTATACCACTATTTAATGGCATGGTTCCGTCATTCTCCAGAAGAACCATTCCTTCAGGCGCAAATTTGCGCACTTTTTCCATATGTTCTTTTTCTCTTTTTGACATATCAGCTTCTTTAGAAGCTCTCCAAATACCCATAATATCATTGCCTCCTGATACCTAAAATAAATATACTGATTTACTCAGCATGCTTATTTTATAATAGTATTTGTCCATTAAATATATGATATCACTGATTTTTATACTTTATCACATGCTATTTTTTACTTTAAACATATCCATTTCAAATAAACTTCTCTGATACTACTTCATATCACCATGTCAGCCTTGCTGTAGTTACAAGCTTCTCATACCTGTTATATTCAGGCTCTGCATCAGAAGCACCATGAAGAGCATACCCTACAGGCAGTGCTTCTCCTTCAAGTTCTTCAATTGCTTTGACCAAGCCGCCAAGATAGGCATCAAGGAGCTGTTCTATGTCCAAAAGTCTTTGTTTTAAGCCGCCTATCCTTATTGTCTGCACCTCAAAACCGAATGATTTATTCTCCTTAAGCCACTGCTCCCTGAACGATCTGTAAAACGCATCAAGCCTTTCAACAATTACAGGAATCTCATCCCTTATTGCAGCGAGTTTATCAGTATCCCTTCTCTTATAAGCATCTCTCATCCTTATACCGAGATCTGCCTTGCAGGCAAGAACATCACAAAGCCTTTGCTGGGCCTCAAACAAATAGTCATACTTCCTGTTTTCATTTTTTATAACATCCTTAAGCTTTTGCGCAGCCTCCGAAAAATACTCTCTCGCATTTTCTGGAACAAGACTGTCAAAAATCCCAAGAAGCGGATCATTAAAGAGCAGTATCTTTGAGAGGTTGTTCTTCTTTTCATCCATGCATCCCGGGTCTGCTATGTCCAGAAGCATAAACTCTTCCATGGTATACCCTGTGAGACTCTTGAAGGACTCAGTTGCATTTTCTTTATCGATCCTGCCTCCACATAGAGCCGCCTCATACAAAGCAGGAAGAACCGCATACATACTGCATTCCGTTCCGTCATCTCCCCACAAAGTCATTACATATGAGTCGATGTCCATCTGTAAACAGGCACTGACAGAAGCACGGGTGGATAAAATGCTGTAGCTGTTATATGGTGTAAAGCCCATCCATCTCCATGCGCCACCTGCAAAGGACAGATCAGATGTGATCGCCTTGTGCTGTGCTATTATATTTTTAAAATGATTTTCATCTGTACTATAATAATCCCAGTAAACAAGCTCAAGCCCTTCAGGTATTTTAATTTTTTCACTTAGTTTAGCCGATAGCTTTTCTGCCTCTTTGCCGCCCTCTGCTCCATACTCTCCTCCGCTTAGAAGGCGAAAGAACATATCGCTCCACATCTGGGGTTTTAGCCCATACTTTTTGCATAGTGAGACAACTTTTTCAAGGTGCTTGAGCATAATCTCCACTCTGTCCTGATAGCCATGAAGTTCCAGATATTTTCCAAGCCCCAGCATATGGGCCTCGTCCATTCCGATATTGACTATTTTTGAAGAATAAGCTTTAGATATGGTTCTGAGAATATTATCCAGAAGCTGCTCCGTTCTTTTATCATCAACAAGAAGGATATCATTTAAATCTATGCAATTGATGTAATCCGAATAGTCCACTATCTGGTTGATGTGCGCCAGTGTCTGTATATACGGACGAAGCTCCACCCCAAGCTCATGGGCATATTCATCCGCTTCCCTTATTTCCTCTGAAGATAATCTTCCCCTCTGGTATCCAAAATACGGCTCACCTTCCACCTCAATCGTGTCCTCTGTGTAAAGTCCGACATAATCATACTTAAAATCAGCGCATAACTTTATGAATTTTTTCAGGGCAGAAAGATTTACCACCGCATTGCGTGAGCAGTCAATCATGACGCCCAATTCCTTTAATTTATTAATTCCCATTTTCGTTATACCGTCCTTATTTTTACAGTTTGACATATCCTTGTGCCTATCATACCATAGGTACATGAGCTTAGATACAATTCATGAAAAAACACTCATATCACTTCTTCAAAAAATCCGTATGCCCAGGGAAGTTACGGATGATATCTTAGTGTGCGCAAAAAACGGCAATTTTTCTTTTCCTGGAATAAACGAGCTTACGTCACATATTCTGACGGCATTAAAAAGCCGCGAAGAGGGTGATTGGAAACCATTTCCGGAGGATATATTTATTGCTACAATGGGATGTTTTTCAAGATTTGTGAATGAACATTACAATTCATATAACAGCTATGGCTTTGACAGAGCCTTCTGGACTACCAGGCAGGCAGGAGCAAAGCTGTTCAGAATCGGTGAATTGGAATATGAATTTGAGGATGGTGATGACAAATACATACATCTGCACATTCCATCCGATGCAAAGTTAAGCCCGGATCTTTTGAACGGTTCAGTTCAAAAAGCACGGGATTTTTGGGAAAAATATTATCCGGAACGTAAGCAGGATCCCATTGTTGTGGAAACCTGGCTGTTATCGCCTTCCCTTGAGGATCTACTGCCACCGGATTCACGAATAATAGCATTTAAGGCAGCCTTCGACATCACGGATTATGATCCCGATGCCAAAGACTGCCTCGAATGGGTCTTCAAAATTCCGGGAGCACTTTGGGACAGCGTATCCCTGGAGGATCTGCCCGAAGATACTACCCTTCAGCATAATATGAAAAAGTTGCTTCTTGACGGTGGTCACGTCGGCATTGCAAAAGGTATTTTAGCAAGGCCCTTTTAATGCTGGATTTCCACGTCCCCGCCAAACATGAACTTTGGAATAATGCTTGAGTGAAGATTTACCAGTTCACCGTCAAAATTGTGTCTGCATTCGCAGGTTCTGTCAAAGATCATAGTAGCCTCATCACCTGGTTTTGATGCCTCCCATACAGGAAGCTCATCGTGATTAGGATTTCCTGTTCTCGCAAAATTCATCACCGCTTTGAATATCTGCTCCTGAAGCTTATCAGAAACTCCGGGAACATTTGCTACCGGCACAAGGTCTATATTGTGGAAGAAAAATGCTATATCGGAGCAGTGCCATGCAGGCTTATTGTGTTGGATAGGGAACTCAAGAGCAAACAGGTATGAATAAACCGGTGCTTCAGTTCTCTTACTTGCTTCTTCAATCAGGACTCTTGTAGGCTTGCGGAAAATAGTATCATATGAAATAAGATCAACTATCTTCTTATCCGGATAAGCTTTCTTGAATTTCTCAATAAGCTCATCAGCCTTATCTCCAAATACCTCAGCAACCTTTGCTCTCATCTCCTCCTCTGTCATCTTTGTCTTGTCAAAGGTAAGGGGCATAAATGCAAATTCTCCAAATACACTGCCTACCATAAGCGGGATTTTCCTGGAATTCTCAGTAAAGCCCACGAACTGCGGCTCGCCCTTGTACCAGTCATTTATCATTGGCGACATACCTGTGTAAAGTCCCTGCTTCTTAATATCCTCAACTACCTTTTCGTAAGCCTCTACCAAACTCGCATAAGGAATAGTTTCAAGCTTCTCTACATCATTTTCTGTAAGTCCCAGCTCTTTGAGCATAGCAGTAACTATCGGTCTGCCATCGCCTTTTCCTGTGTCCATGAAGTCTTTTCCAAGGACACCGCTCATAACGATTCCTTTATGGAAAAGTCCGTCAGCTTCAGGTGTCTGCATAAGTGAAGTAACCTTCATTCCGCCGCCTGACTGTCCAAAAATAGTTACATTATCGGGATCTCCGCCGAATTCAGCAATATTTTCCTTAACCCACTTGAGTGCTGCTACCATATCAGCATTTCCGCAGTTTCCTGAATTCTTATATTTTTCACCAAAAGGAGAAAGATCCATGTATCCAAGGATATTTAAGCGATGATTAATTGTAACTACAACCACATCTCCCTCTTTTGCCATTGCTGCTCCATCATAGCAGAGCTGCTCTATAGATGATCCTGCAAAGAATCCGCCACCGTGAAGCCAAACCATAACAGGCTTCTTAGCATCCTTGCAAAGCTTCGTAGACCAGATATTGAGATTCTGGCAGTGTTCATCCATCGGCCAGTATGCGTGAGGGACCATAAGCTCTCCTCTGGGTGTGTCCTGATGCATCAGAGGACATACCATTCCAAAGGAAGTTGCATCCTTTATGCCTTCCCAGGGCTCAACCTCTGTAGGCTGGCAAAAGCGTTCTGCCTCAGCATAATGCACGCCCTTAAAAATATATGCACCGTCGTAGAAATATCCCTGAAGTTTTCCTGCTTTGGTGCTCACAATTGTAGATTCATCCTGTTTAAAAATTTTCATTTTGCGTATCCCCATTTCTATATTTTTTGCTCAAATATGAGTAGAGGGAATTCCTTCCCCCTACCCATATCCATAAATAATATTTTATTCTGTTTATCTTGCATTGTAACGGTCAAGAGCTGCCTGCTTGAGCTCAATGCAGCGGTCAATGTTATATGTCTTAAGCTGCTCTCTGAATGCATCATAATCATCAATTGACTGCTCGCCTGTTATGAACTTAACTGTGTTCTCTCTTACCAGAGTCTGAATATCTGTATAAAGTGTAACATACTCAGAATTTTCTGCATCTGTTAATGTCATGCAGCTGGGAAGCAACAGATCAAACTGATCCTTGTTAAACTCATCATATGCTTTAAGAGCTTCCTGTCCCTCATAGATAGGATCGAACATACCCCAGTTGTAAAGACCAAAGTCAGATGTTCCAAGTGAATATGTGTAAACTGCTTCTGCAAGTGTATTAACCTTGCCATCCTCTACCATCTTGTGCATAGCATCTGTAAGGTGGTATGTGTCGCCATCCTTTTCATATGATTCGCCTTCGATTCCAAGTGAATCAAGCATCATAGCCTCCTGGCTGTACCAGAAATCAAGATATCTGCAAGCAAGCTCAAGATCCTTTGTTGTAGCAGAGATACCAACCTCTTCCTTGACAAGATCAGAAGTTGCAAATCCGATTTCGGGTGTATCACCTTCCTTAAGAACCGGAGCAGATGTTGCTACAATGTTGAAATCTTCGTCTGTATTATAGCCCTGTGTCTTAAATACATCAGATGTCATACCCCAGATCTGGCAACCTGCACCTGCTTTGCCTGTTCCCATATAATCTGCAGGGCTCATCATATCTGCGTTGTTGGTCATAAAGTTAGGATCTATAAGTCCCTTTTGATACCAGTCATGGAAAAGTGTAAGCCACTCTTTGTAACCATCTTCAAGAGGACCATATTTTACTGTTTCTCCATCCTTGTAAAACTCGCTAAGGCATCCGTATGCTGAAAGGAAATGGCTGAAATAATCGTACCCGTTTGTACCGATCATAAGAGGTGCCTCACACTCCGGATAGTTTTCCTTAAATGCAGTAAGAACTGTTTCCCACTGGTCAATTGTTCTGGGAACCTCAAGTCCAAGGTCCTTAAGCCAGTCTCCGCGAAGAGCCATACCTGCCCATACTCTCTCACCAACTATATCTCCGAAGTAAGAAGTGATCGTGCGTGTGCCAACCATCTTGCCTTCATCGGTAAGAGTATCTTTCTCAAGTTCGGGATTGCTCTTTCTGAGTGCTGTATAGTTAGGCATATACTTTTCAGCTACATCTGTCAGATCTGCAAGTACTCCGTCCTGTACACCCTTCTCTGTTCCGCCGGGATAATAAGTTCCTACTTCACGGATGATATCGGGATATTCTCCTGATGCAAGCATAAGTCCGAACTGTTCCTGTGCTGATGCAGCATCTACTACCTGCCAGTTAACATGTACATTTGTGAGCTCTTCCATTTTCTGGATTCCCTTAAGCTCATTGGGGTCTTCTACATAGTCATTGCTCCAGACGATCCATATGCTGAGCTCCTTCTTCTCAGATAAAGGCCATGTCCATTCACCTGAATCCGCTGTAGTTTCCACAGCTCCCGAACCTGCATCCTTTGCTTCACTACCCCCTGCGCTTTTTCCGCAACCTGCTATTGTTCCAACTAACATAGCTGCTGTCAGCAATACTGCTACTACCTTCTTTTTCATTAAAAATCCTCCTATAAGATATATTTATCGTAACCCCCCAAGGGTTATTAACAATAGTTGCCGGTGTTCCTTGCGGCATCAACCTTTGACAGAACCAACCATTACACCTGTTACAAAGTATTTCTGGCAGAAAGGATATACAGCCAGGATGGGCAGTGTGGAAACCACGATTGCACCGTATTTTACAAGTGTTTTGTACATCTGAGCATTATCCATAAGATCTCCTGCATTTGCCGTAACCGAAGAGGTTGAGTTTGTGGCGGATATCAGGATTTCTCTCATAAACATCTGAAGCGGATATAAATCTCTTCCTGTGGGAAGATAAAGCAGTGCCGAAAACCATTCATTCCATTTTCCTACTGCAATAAACAGAATAATTACTGCAAAGGTTGCCTTGCAAAGAGGCAGGATGATATTAAACATGATCGTAAGCTCACCTGCTCCGTCTATTCTCGCTGATTCTTCCAGGGAATCAGGAATGGCCTGTATGGCTGTTCTCATGATGATGATATAGAAAACACCCATAGCCTGAGGAATAAGAAGAGCTGCTCTGGTATTAAGAAGTCCAAGCTTATTTACTACCATGTATGTCGGTATCATTCCTCCGTTGAAAAGCATGGTAAATGCAAGAAACATCATGAGTGCATTGCGATAGCGGAATCTTTTTCTTGATGTGATATATCCTGCTATAACACTTAGAATACTTGTTATAATGCACTGAGCGACAACATAGATCAGTGTGTTTTTATAGCCAATCCAGATATTTTTATATCTCATGATAATCTTGTAAGCGTTAAGCGATGGCTTTCCAAGCGGATGAAGTATAAAGCTTGATGCCTTGTCAACAAGTGCCGGCTCAGACACAGATGCCATAATAACATGCACTATGGGAACCACGCAGATAAAAGCTATGATTCCAAGTAATATATAATTCAAAGTGTCGAAGATATAGTCCCCGATTGTTTTCTTTACTACCATTGTTAACCTCCCTGATCAGAACAGACTTGATTCTGTATACTTTCTGGATATAGTGTTTGTTATAAGAAGGAACGCTGTACCTATGATTGAGTTGAATAAACCTACTGCCGTTGAGAATCCGTAATCATACTGCTGAAGACCACATCTGTAAATGTAAGTACTTATAACATCTGCTGTCTCATATGTAGCAGGTGTATACAACAGAAGTATCTTGTCTGCTCCTACCTGTAAAAGTGATCCCATTCTCAAAATGAGCATTATCATGATAGTAGGCATGATGGAAGGAATCGTTATATGTATGCATCTTGCCCATCGGCTTGCACCATCAATAACAGCTGCTTCATAAAGCTCCTGATCCACACCTGAAAGTGCCGCAATATAGATGATTGATCCATATCCCATTCCCTGCCAGATATTGGAAATAATATGTATAGCCCAGTAGTTTTTGGGATCAGCCAAAAGGTTTGTAACCTCTGTATGTGTAACAGCAGCTACCAGATTTGCTACAAGTCCTCCGCTCTGAGTAAAATCTACGATTAGACCACAGACAACAACCATTGATATAAAGTAAGGCATATATGACACTGTCTGTATTGTTTTCTTATAAAAAGCTGTTTTTACTTCATTAAGAAGCAGCGCGAAAATGATCGGCGCCGGAAATCCAAACAATACATCAAGAACACCTATAACAGTCGTATTTCTCAACAGTCTTCCAAAATATGGTCCGGTAAAAAATCTTACAAAATTATCAAGCCCCACCCATGGACTTCCGGTTATACCAAGTGCAGGTGTATATTTCTGAAATGCCATTACAATGCCTGCCATCGGTATATAGTGGAAAATTATGTACCATGTGACTATAGGAATACACATGAGATATATTACTTTATTCCTCTGGATATCGATCTTCAGATTATGAAGAAATCCACGAAAGCCTGCATGTTCGACATATCCAGACGTTGGTATCTCAACCCTTTCTTTTTTCTTAGTTCCGATTTTCTGATCCATTGCTAACTCCATCTCGTAACTCCCTTTCCTTTTGTCCTCCCTCAGACGTTCCCTACAACGTCCACTCATTTATAGGGGAAATATTTGTTACCTTCTAGTGTAGTTGTTTTTATATTTCTCGACTATATTGCTTAGCTATGATTTGTAATCTACAAGGCGGAAGAAGGAGTCGATGGGCGTCCATCGACGACTGATGACAACGCAGTAGATTCAAATTATAGCAAGCATATGGTCGAGTTAATATAAAACAGCTACACTAGGTGTAGTATATCGTTGTACCATACCTGAAAAAAAGAACCGATTTATGATTTTTATGAGTCAATTTTTTACCTATGTAAAAAATCGTACATAGTAAAAAATGTGTATCAGCGCCCTTATTCACAATATAAAAGACTCTCAAAGCATTTTTATTTTGAGAGTCTTAGGTACTTAAATTCTTAAACTGATAAGTTACTTTGATTTGTAGAACTCACCCGGAGTTATTCCATGCCGTTCCCTGAAACATCTGATAAGCGGTCTCGGAGTGCTAAACCCTACTCTGTCAGCGGCTTCTTTTACCGTAACCCCTTGCTCTAAAAGGATTTCAGCGTTATTAAGTCGCACATTATTTATATATTCCAGCATTCCCACGTTATAAATCTGCTTAAATGTCCTGGAAAGATACGAATTATTGACTTCAAGCTCATCTGCGATGCTGTTTACATTCATATCCTTGTTGGCATAATCCATATCTACTATTTCCCTGGCTTTTTCCACCAGATTTACACTTTTACCGCTGCGATCCGGTTCCGGCTTCATTTCTTTTTCTACACGCCTGGTCTCAATAGCTGCAGAAACAAGTCCGTTTAACATATTGCTTGCTTCGTCCGGTCTATGAAGCCTGTACATATTCTGAACCTGTTCCATCTGGTCCCAGGAAGTAAGTGTTTCCTTGGCATCATCATCAAGAGACAGCTCTCTGTAGTAGGCTACATTTTGCAATGTTCCTACATATATTCTGTATTCTCTGACAATCATGGATTCCTTATGTGCATCCGGGATGCCCTTTTTCCCATGGTGAGGATCAGATACATTGGCTACAAGCGCAATATTGAATTTTTCTCGTATGAAAGTACATACCGTATTCAGCTGCCTTGAGAGCTCCGCAGGTGTAATATCATTTTCTCCCGTGAGCTGTACAATATTGTAAAACCAATGAGCAAGGCCACCCGTCGCCAGTAGATGTTCAGTTCCAATCAGCTCCTCCGATACATTATGTATGATAAACCAGACCTGATCTCTCTCTATCTGTTCAAAAACTTCACCTGTCGGATTGTCTATGTCATAAGAAACAACAACATATCTGACGTCCCTATCCTCTTCGTCGTTAAAAGGATCCCTTCCGTAATTAAGAAGGTTTACAAGCCTGTTTTCGTTGTCTGACTTGAATTTCTCAATTACTTCCTTTGACCCTTTTATCTCACCGACAGTTTTTACTATGCTTTCCTCTATACGTTTAAACTCGTTCTCTGTCTTTTCGTCCACAGCCGGATGAAGTACACTGCGCTCATCCATAAATTTCAGCAGATGCTCAATGGGCGCATATTGTCTTCTCATGAAATAGGTCACCCCCACAGCAGCCACAAGCATTACGGTTATAAAATAGATTATCACCCCTATAATGAAGGGCTTCATCGTATTTTCAATCGTCCCGGGCTGAAGGATTGCTATCAGCCTCATTCCATACGAATTGGTTTTTGTTGTATAAACCGGTCTCCCTGATATCTTTTTGTGCCCTTCTACCAGTAGGCATTCTGAAAGGAATTCATCACTAAATTGTTCATTACCCAGCTGAATAAAAGAACCGTCCTCTGAAACAAGTAAAAATTCTGAAGAGTCCGATACTTCTGACATCAGATAGCTTTTTGAAAGTTTGATAAGGAGAACCGCCTCCTGCTTTTCAAACGGGTCAGAAAAAGACTTCGACATGGAATAATAGAGCTGTCTGTCATTTTCAGGACCGGCAATCTTAAATTTGCTATATGTATCTCCCGTAAATAGAATCTGATTATAGTCAGCATGCATATCAAGATTTGACACATAGGGCATATCATCTGATACCTTTATATATTCAGTATCTGTCAGAACAGCCATGGGCTCCTGCGATGGAAAAAACAGAAACACCTCTCCAAAGGATGAATGAACAGCCAGATACTCATTTATCATGCGGTTGATCTCAGAGATACGCATGCGGTCCTCAACAGACTCGTCTCCCCTTGCTATAGTCGCCTTAACCTGATTGCTCCCAAGAAGCGTTTGCGATCCATTGACTACCTCCTTGTATACCCCGTTAAGCTTTGCATCATTTTCGCCTAATGTCTGCGCCCAAAGTGCCTCTTCTTTATGATACATCTGATTAACCATGAAAAATGCAGAAAAAATCATAACAAGACCTGTAACCAATACTATAATCAGCCCTGTTATAATCCATTTAAGTAAAATCGGACGATATTCAAAATATTTTCTTAGTCTGTCAATCATCTGTAGCGGGATCCTTCTGAAAAATATTCCGTCATACTGTCATCTTTAACAAGCTCCATCGTGAGAATTCACTCCTCTCATGTAACAAGATTAAGCAAAATATAGTACAACGTTGCAAATCATATAAAAGAATTATATTTCCATGCCATAATTTTGTAAAACTAAATATTGTTGTACTTAATTTTTTCGTTTATATGTACAAATATTCGTCTGAAATTTTAGTATCATTTTCGCTACAAATTTCTTAAAATGTATTTTATTAGAAGATATAATATATATGATATTATTTAGTACAACGTTTGTTTAAAAATATCGCTTCACGTGTTCTTCTATAAATAATAATAAACAAAGGATTATATCAAGCCATGGTTACCATTAAAGACATCGCAAAATACACTGAATTATCACCCAGTACTGTATCCATTGTTCTTAGGGGACTGTCTGAAAAAAGAAATATCTCTGATGCAACTAAGAAAAAGGTTCTTGAAGCAGCAAAAACCCTCGGATACACACCAAATATGCAATCCAAACTTCTAAGGAGTAATCTCCCTAATCTTCCGGTGATAACACTTTTCTGGGATTCCTCCGCAAGGCAGTACATCCTGACCAGATTCCTCAAAGGTCTGCAGGATTCAATAATCAACAATGGTTATAATTACGATCTTCTGGTCAAACCTTTTTCTATTGACCATCTTGAGGAATCAATGACTGCCCGGACACTGATGGGAAGTAACGGCATAATTATCTGTAATGCTTCTGAAAAAGACATGGAGTATCTCGAGAATTCAGATTTGTCCGTGCCAATCGTTCTCTACAACAGAGATTCTGCCAAATATCCTACGGTAACCATGGATGATGAAGAAATAGGAAGCCTGGCGGCACAGGTCTTTGTAAGACATGGCAAAAAGCACCCGGTTATCCTGTCATCCAAAGCTAATTTTCCCGGTATGACAGTCCGCGAAAAAGCTTTTGCCAGTACTTTCGGACTCAAACCAACTACCGGTATAAAGACGTTTTTTACAGAGGATACGCCAACCGGCGGATATAACGGGGCACTTAATATAATCAGCAAAAAGCCCCTCCCTGACTGTGTCTTGTGTAGTTCTGACAATATAGCCTATGGAGCTCTTAAAGCATTTCACGATAAAGGAATAAGCCTTCCCGGGCAGATAGAACTTATAAGTATCGGTAATGGTAATCGTGAGCATGAAGAATACTCTGTTCCATCCTTGTCTGTAGTCAGTCTGCCCATGGAAGCCATGGCCGATGCCTGCCTTGCCAGAATAACAAGAGCTATTACTGATATGAATCTGACTCCTGATACCAGAGTCTTTCATGCAGAATATATTGCCAGAGAGAGCTGCCCTTTTTAAGGCAGCCTCTTTTTTGGCAGGATTATACATGAATCCGATTCGCCGCCAAAATAAATAGTCTGCACAGCCTTTTTGGTCTTTTCCTGCGCCGACCATACTCCGGGGTAATTTGAATGCACGCTGTACTGCGGAAAATCCGACGAACTTATATCAAGGCGTATCCTGCTTCCCTGTTTGAAAAGCCAGTCAATATCCCAGGTTTTAAGCTCAATAAGTACCTTTTTACCTGCTTCATAGCTGATTCTGTGCGGTACCCCATTCCTGTAAGCCAGGGTTGTTATGGTACCTCTCACATTATAGGCTTCGCCGTCCTCAAATATCTCACTGATTTTTATAGAAAAAGCGGTATCCTCAGCATCTGATGAAACCCATAATTTTGCACATATTTTTCCGCAAATATGCATCTCTTCACTTATTGGCGCAGAGACAAATGTGACTACATCTGATCTGCCATCATATTCAGGTTGCAGATGTGAGCCATTTTCCATCATCGTATGAAAGGTTGATTCAGCCCCCCTGGTATAAAAAGGATTCTCGGGATCATAGATAAATTCTGCCCTTTCTTCCGACACAGGGCATTTTGCCAAAAGAGCCATCCCTTCCTCGCGGCCTAAATATAAACGAGTATTGTCCGCATTTTCAGAAGGAAATTCACTTAAAATATCCCATCTGTCAGCTCCCACTCTGTATAATCTGACCGAACCCTCAGGTGTCTGTCCTTTTCTTAGTATCTTGTCAAACCATAAAAGGGGTGATTCTAAGGATTCATCTCTCAGATTTTCCGTAGATTGATGATCTATACATGGCATATATGCATGATTCCACGGACCAATCTCAAAAATACTATGCGATCTGATCTTTGCGGGAAGCGCCTCCCAGGTCCTGATCGCACTTCCAAGATGGTGGTCATACCAGCCTTCCTTTACATAAAGAGGTATCTTTACTTTCTCCGGAATACCTTTAAGTTGTCCCCAGAAACCTTCATCCCAATAAGCGTCATCCTCATCCGTATGAGTGATCCAGTCCCTGTACCACGGAAGCCTTATTCCCCATAACTTTTCATCAACTTCTATCTGAGGGTGGTATTTTGCACTTTCAAGGTAATCTGCCCTGACTTCCACACCGGCATTAGCCATAGCCCAGTCTGTCAGAATATCCTGCCTGAAAAGTCCGTCCTTATACGCAGATGTGTGCCTAAAGCAGCCATAAACTCCAAGGTACATGGTTTTTACCTTGGAAGGAACTGCATCTGCCATGCACCAGCCTGTCAGCGCCAGGTAGGAATCTCCCCAGTATCCGATATTTTTAATCCTTGTATCCTCCTGAAGCGCTCTCATAAATGAAAGTCCGTCTGCTCTTTCATTTACATTCGGAACCCACTCTCCTTCTGATTCTCCGATTCCGCGGCACCACTGTATCACAAAGGCAAAGCCTTTTTTGTTAAAAGCTTTTGCCTTGTATTCCAGGCTCTCTTCCTGCTGAGGATAACAGCATCTGACTGCCACTGTTGGATATGGCCCCTCAAGATCCTTTGGAAAATAGTACCAGGTGCTTAAACCTGTACCATCCCCGCACCTGATCTTGCGCACTTCTCTGTCTCCCTCTCCCGCTATGTCAGGGAGCGGAAGCTCAGAAATAAGTGCCTTCATATGCTCCATATAATCCGCATACATTTTTTCAATATCTGATTTCTCTTTACTCATGTCAGATTACTCCACTTGCTGCAAATGCTTCAATATCGCTGTCTGTATATTCCAATATTTCCTTTAATACATATTTATTATCCTGTCCCAAAGTAGGTGCCGTCCTTGTAATCCGGGGCATCATGTCCATAAGCTTTATCGGATTTCCGTTTACCTTCATAGGCCCTATAACAGGGTGCTGTGTCTCGATAAACATCTCTCTGTCATCGGCTATGTGTCTATCCTGAGTTATCTGTTTTACATCATAAATAGGTCCTGCAGGTATTCCCGCTCCCAGTATGATCGATACTATTTCATCGACGTTTCTCGCCTTAGTCCACTTTTCAATTTCTGCCTTTTGGATAAGATTGTTCTTTACTCTCAAAGGTACAGTCAAAAATCTTTCATCAGTAATCATATCATCGCGATCTATAAGATGACAGAATTTCTCATAGAGCTTCTGATTCCCGCAGGCTATGATGACATATCCGTCTTTTGCCTGATATGTATCATAAGGCGCTATTGAAGCATATGCATTTCCGTTTCTTTTCGGAATTTCTTTGCTGTCAAAATATCTGATATATGCATTTTCAAGGCTGGCTACAACCGAGTCTACAAGAGATACGTCAACTCTCTGACCAAGCCCTGTTTTCTCCCTTGCATGAAGTGCAAGAAGAACTCCCATGATCATGTTCATTCCGCCAAGAATATCTCCCATGGCGTTTCCCGATCTTGTAGGGGCTCCTCCGGGAGCTCCTGTTACTGACATTAGTCCGCCCATTCCCTGGGATATAATGTCATAACCCGGCCGCTGACTGTACTCACCGTAGCTTCCAAAGCCTGAGCAGGCAGCATAGATCAGCCCGGGATTTATTTTTTTCAGCTCATCATATCCAAGTCCCAGTTTATCCATGACTCCCGGCCTGTAGTTTTCCAGCAGAACATCTGCCTTTTCAACTAATTTCCTGAAAATATCTTTGCCTTTTTCCGACTTAAGATTCAGAGTGATTCCACGCTTATTACGATTTAAGTTTGCAAAATACATACTCTCACCATTTCTGTATGGGCCATATCCTCTGGCATCGTCGCCCTTTCCGGGAACCTCTATTTTTATAATATCTGCTCCAAAATCTCCAAGGATGCTTCCGCCATAAGGTCCGGCAACAACTCTGGTAAGATCCAGAACTCTTATCCCCTCAAGTGCCTGAGGTTGTTCTTTTGCGCTTTTATTCATTGCAAACCTCCTCATAAGGATCTTCATATGCCATCAGCTTCATGCCCCTTTTCTTAAGATCATCAAGCTCTTCCTCGGACACTTCAATCTTCATCCTCATAACCGCAGACCCCATTGATTTACCCAGCGAATCGAGTCTCAGACTCATGGTTGCGCCGCCGCCAAGGGCATGATGCATGACAAAATTCATTCCGCAGAGGCTCTCAACCTCGTACCTTTTAATATCTCCCTTTACCATATCCCCAAAATATTCTTTAAGCTTTTCTGCCGTTGCTTCTCTTAATATTATGTTGTAAAACTCGGGTTTTCTTGCAAAGACACATACATTGCTGGTATCGCCTTTGTCACCGCTTCTTCCATGTGCTATATCATATAAATAAATTCTTGGCATTTTGTCCTCCTTATTCATATCACACTGTCAATATATGGCTTTTTACTTCCAGTGCATCTCTTGGAATCACAGTAGGATACAGAGCCATAACCTCCTGAACATGGGCTCTGCCCCCGAAAAATGAAGCACCCTGAGGGCCATTTAGCTGAAGTGGACTAATCTCGGGAATTATCTTTGCGCACTCATTTTTATCTTCTGAAAATACAGCAATTCTCATTACACATTCATTTAACCTTGCAATTGTCTCAGGGCTCTTATCTGCAACTCCAAGGTGTAATGAATCAAGTCCGATGAAACTGATATGCACATCATCTGCCTTCATACCACGCTCCTTCATCTTTTTCATAATGATATCTGCACAGTATCTTGCCTTCTCGTAAGCATCCGGCCATGCAAAGGATAGCATGGATACTGTCTTCCATCCCTTGTGATATCCGACACAAAGCTTTATGGTGTCAGGTCTTTCCTTGCCTTTTATACCTGATACCAGAACTCTGTTCTCTCCGTTTTGCGTTATTGTGGCA
Organism: Butyrivibrio sp. NATIVEDY162; assembly: GCF_045999815.1. GTDB lineage: Bacteria > Bacillota > Clostridia > Lachnospirales > Lachnospiraceae > Butyrivibrio. Next base: position 152,707 of record NZ_CP172574.1, on the reverse strand, counting down.
TGACTTAAATCCACATTTACATCAGGAGTGTAGTAGTTGGCAGGATCCAGGACTTCATACAGGAATTGCTCTTTTACACTCTGCTCACTTATAAGGCCTCCACAATCAGGCGCCTTGGTTATCTCAAATGTGTCCTCTGTCAGCTCTGCTATCGGGAATCCCAAGTGCTCCATATCCGGTACAGATCTCCAGTCATACATGAAATTACCGCCTGCACCCTGGCCTCCACACTCAAGCAAGTGCCCTGCCATGATACCCCTGGCAAGATTGTCCCAATCATCATCAGCCCATCCAAACTCATGAGCAAACGGTGCAAGGAAAAGTGCTGAATCTGCAGCCCTTCCCGTGATTACTGTGTCTGCTCCGTCAGCAATAGCCTGCTGTATCTGTTCGTGTCCTATATAAGCATTGCAGTTATAAATCCTGTCTCTTATGTCATCAAAGGTAACTCCGTTTGGATCATCGCTTCCTGCCGTATCCATGGAAGGAAATTCCCAGCCGTCTGCAATTAGCTGTGGTATTTTATCCTTAATGTCATCACCTGTAACATAACCGATCCTGTAACCCTTAAGATTCTCAGATTCAGCCCAGTTTTTGATGGAATCAACACACCCCTGAACGTTCATGCCACCTGCATTTGTAATTATTCTAATTTTCTTTTCAAAAGCTTCCTTTCCTGCTTCCTTCAGGAGTCTGGTCACAAAGTCGGGTGCAAATCCTTTAGAAGGATCCTTTATCTTTTGTCTTGCCATTATTGACAATGTTAGCTCTGCCAGATAATCGCATGCCAGATAATCTATGTTTGCCTTTCTTATCATATGTATAGCTGCATCAGGGGAATCTCCCCAGAATCCCTGCCCTCCGCCGATTGCTATTTTCTTCATATTGGCCTCCTGTTCTTATTAAACCGTTTAGGTACATCGTTGTACTAGATAAATGGATTTTACACTTAAAAAAGTAAAATGTAAATAGTATATCGTTGTACTTATGAATTTATTTGGTTTATTTTTAGAGTATTTGGGAATTATTTAAGAGTATTTAGAATTATTGGAAATAGTTGGAGATTTATTTAGGTTTAATGTATTTCATATATTTATTATATTATTTATTTACGCAACAGAGCTATCGTAATCGTCCTTTTATTTAAATTTAACCATTATTTTATTATCGCAATATTGACAGTGTTGCCAGCCAATTTCATCATATAATTTAAGGGGAAGGAGACACCATGGGAAAGAAAAACAATCTCAAATCCGGTCCCGGATTTAGCAAATCTTTATCACAGTTAAATGTATGGGCTCTATCCTTTGGCTGTGCAGTTGGATGGGGCGCATTTATGATGCCCGGTACCACTTTTTTGCCATTGGCAGGTCCTATCGGTACTGTGCTTGGAGTGCTGTTCGGTGGATTGATAATGCTCGTCATCGGGTTTAATTATAGCTTTATGATAAACCATTATCCTGATGCGGGAGGTTCTTTCACCTTTGCTAGAGAAAATATCGGGTACGATCATGGATTTCTCTGCTCGTGGTTTTTAGCTCTCGTATACATTTCTATTGCCTGGGCCAATGCAACTGCTCTTCCTCTGATATTCAGGCATCTCTTTGGCAATATATTCCAGATAGGTTTCCATTATCAGATAGCAGGCTATGATGTCTACTTTGGAGAGGCCATGCTATCTGTATTCGCTATCGTATGCACAGGTGTATTTATCTATCTTGGCAGTAAAGTTCCCGCCATAATCCAGACTGTTTCAGCAATGGTCCTGCTCCTTGGAGTAATCGTCATCTTCACAGCTGCAATACTTCATATTGTCATAACAGGAGTATCCATCAAGCCATCATTTGCTGAGGATAATCATCCTCTACTGGGTATTACAAGTATTATTGCGTTGGCTCCATGGGCATTTGTAGGCTTTGAATCTATTTCACACGCCACAGAAGAATTCCGTTTTTCACCTGGAAAAGTTTTTAAGATCATAGTATTTGCAATTTTTTCAGCAACTTTTTGTTATGCTGCCCTTGCTATCATAGCCACATCGTCAATTCCGGAAGGTTATTCAGACTGGTCTTCATATATTTTTGATTTAGATTGTTTAGAGGGATATGAGTCCGTTCCAACTTTTTATGCGACATTTCGTCTGCTTGGAACTCCCGGTATCATCATGCTATGCCTGGCAATACTGGGCGCCGTTATATCCGGAATACTTGGAAACAGCTATGCTCTGTCAAGGCTTATGCTATCAATGAGCAGACTGAAAATGTTGCCTGCCTGGTTTGGGCATTCAGATAAAAAACATCTTCCTCCCAATATTGTTCCGTTTATTGTAATCTTATCCCTTCCAATTCCTTTCCTTGGTAGAAGCGTAATAGGCTGGATAGTTGATGTCAGCACCATTGGGGCTTCCATTGCCTATATGTACACATCACTTGTGGCATATAAAGTCGCCAAAAATGAAAATAATCGCCTGATCAAAGTTACAGGCGCTTTGGGAATATTTTTTTCAGCTTTCTTTTTCTTATATTTTTTACTTCCGATTTTTACATCAGTTGCAAGATTTTCAACAGAATCTTACCTGATCCTGGTCATATGGAGCGTCCTTGGGTTCCTGTTTTTCCGTTATGTTTATCACAATGATAAGGACTGGAAATTCGGTAATTCTACTGTTGTATGGACCATGCTGCTGTTCCTTATTTTTTTCACTACTACTCTGTGGACAAGGCAGCTGACACATCAGACCACTAACAATGTAATCGCAAATCTGATTGATTACCATACAGAGGAATTCCATAATAAAGGCTTGGAATTCGAATCTCACGATGAAGCTGAACTGGATACATTCCTTAATGAACAGATGACAGAAGTAAACTTATCTCTTATGATTAACAGTACAGTTGAAATCATACTGATAATAATAGCTTTGACCATCCTCTTAAATCTTCATTCCGCTATTATACAGAGACAAAAAAACGCTGCAGAGGAACTTGTCAAATCAAAAAACAGCTTTCTTGCAAATATGTCCCACGAGATCAGAACGCCCATAAATACTATCCTGGGGCTTAATGAAATGATTCTAAGGGAATCTAAAGAAGAAAACTGTAAAAAGTATGCCAACAGCATTCAGGTTGCAGGAAACATGCTGGTTTCTCTTGTGGATGAAGTCCTCGATTATTCCCAGATTGACTCCGGCAAGCTGGAAATAACTAATTCGGAATATCAATTAGCGGATATACTCAATGATGTCACTATCAACATCAGCAGTAGAGCAAAAGCAAAAGGTCTCATTTATGTGGAAAATATAGACACCGGGATTCCAAACCACCTCTATGGTGACAAGGTGCGTCTTCGTCAGATACTCCTTAATCTCCTCTCTAATGCTGTGAAATATACGGAAAGAGGAAAAGTTTCGCTGACTATCAACTATTCAAAGCAGGATGAGGCCAATATACTTTTGACTTGTTCTGTCTGCGATACCGGAGTTGGCATCCAGGAACAGGATAAAAAGAAACTTTTTGATACATTCGAGCGATTGGATGGCGGAAGAAGCATAACTGCTCAGGGGACAGGTCTTGGTCTTAATATCGTAAAAGAGCTGTTGGAGTTGATGGGCGGAAGTCTTGAGCTTGAAAGCGTTGTCGGACTGGGATCCAACTTTACATTCAAATTAAGTCAAAAGGTTCTTGACTGGACACCTATCAGTGATGTACCACAAACTCCCGGTGACGAGAGCAAAGGTAAGAGCGGTTACACTCCCAAATTCCTGGCTCCCAATGCCAAAATACTGCTGGTAGACGACACAGAAATGAATCTGCTGGTATTTAAAAACCTGTTAAAGGAAACAAAGCTGAATATCGATACCGCTATGGATGGCAAGGAAGGCCTCTCCCTCACTGCACATACAGAATATGACCTGCTAGTTATCGATCACAGAATGCCCATAATGGACGGCGTACAAATGCTGACTGCCCTTAGGCATTCTCCTGATAATCCCAACCACAATAAGCCATGCATCTGCCTTACAGCAAATGCTGGCGAAGGTGCAAGGGAAAAATATCTAAAACTTGGCTTTGACGATTATATGGCAAAACCGGTATCAGGCATTGCTCTTGAAAAAATGATAATGACACATATGCCAAAAGAGAAAATTGAAAAGAAGTAATATAAGCGAATTGCAGCGGAGACTTGGCAATATCAGCCAAGTCCCAACGCAATGCCTATTATTCTAACTACAAATGCTGCACCCCAGGCAACTCCACATTGCCACAATACAACGGCTATTGCCCATTTTCCTCCCATTTCTCTTTTTATGGAAGCTACTGCAGCAACGCAAGGTGTATAAAGCAGTGAGAATATCAGAAGACTAAATGCACTAAGCTCTGACAGCGCAGTTGTTACACCATCTCTTCCAAATAATACTCCCAAAACAGATACAACACTCTCTTTAGCCATGAAACCTGAAATTAATGAGGTTATGATTCTCCAGTCTCCAAGACCTATCGGTTTAAACAGCGGCACCATAAAGCCTGCAAGCATGGCAAGAATACTGTCTTTACTGTCTTTTATCAGATTGAAATGTAAATCAAAGCTCTGTAAAAACCATACAATAACAGTCGCAACAAAAATCACGGTGAAAGCTTTTTGTAAAAAGTCCTTCGCCTTTTCCCACAGGAGCTGTAATACGCTTCTTGCACTGGGGAGACGATAGTTTGGAAGCTCCATAACGAAGGGCACCGCTTTACCCTTGAACAAAAGCTTTTTGTATATAAATGCCACAAGTATGCCTATTATTATTCCTATAAAATAAAGGGAAGTTACAACAAGCCAGGCATATTTCGGGAAAAAGGCCGTTGCAAAAAAGGTATAAATCGGCAGCTTTGCGGTACAACTCATAAATGGAGTAAGGAGTATTGTCATTTTCCTGTCTCTGTCACTTGGAAGCGTCCTTGTGGACATAACCGCCGGAACAGTGCAGCCAAATCCTATAAGTAAAGGTACTATACTTCGCCCGGACAAGCCGATTTTTCTAAGGAGTTTATCCATGAAAAAGGCTACTCTTGCAATGTATCCGCTATCTTCAAGAAGTGACAGGAAGAAAAACATCGTCACGATTATCGGAAGAAAACTCAGCACACTTCCGACTCCTTCGAATATCCCGTTTATTACCAGATCATGCACAACCTTGTTAACTCCGGCTGCAACTAACGCCTTGTCTGTTAAGGCTGAAAGCTCTCCTATTACTATTTCAAGAAGTCCCTGAAGAAAAGCTCCTATTACATTAAACGTGAGGAAAAATACCAATCCCATTACGATGATAAAAATCGGTATAGCAGAGTATTTTCCTGTGAGATATTTATCAATTTTACTGCTACGCAGGTGCTCTTTACTTTCATGCGGTTTTACTACACATTCACCACACACCTTCTTAATAAATGAAAATCTCATATCAGCAATGGCTGCGCTGCAGTCAAGTTCTCTTTCAGCTTCCATCTGCTTCTTAATAGAATGTATCAATTCTATTTCATTTTCATCAAGGGCCAGGCGCTTAAGAATTCTCTCATCGCCTTCTATCACCTTACTGGCAGCAAACCGAACCGGTATGCCCGCTCTGAATGCATGGTCCTCAATGAGGTGGATAACAGCATGAATACACCTGTGAACTGCTCCTCCATGGTCATTGACATCACAAAAATCATCTATCAGGGGTTTCTCCTGATAATGAGCAATATGAATGGCATGATGCACAAGCTCGTCAATACCTTCATTTTTAGCTGCCGAAATCGGAACAACCGGAACCCCCAATAGCTTCTCCATAAGGTTTACATCAACAGAACCGCCATTCCCCCTCAGCTCATCCATCATGTTTAAAGCGATGACCATGGGAACGTCCATCTCAAGAAGCTGCATTGTCAGATACAGATTTCTCTCGATATTGGTGGCATCCACAATATTTATTATCGCTTTCGGCTTTTCATCAAGTACAAAATCCCTACTCACAAGTTCCTCACTGGAATAGGGCGACATTGAATATATTCCCGGCAGATCTGTAATCAGTGTTTTGTATCTGCCTTTGATAGAGCCATCTTTTCTGTCTACTGTGACACCGGGAAAATTACCCACATGCTGATTAGAGCCTGTGAGCTGATTAAACAACGTTGTTTTTCCGCAGTTTTGGTTTCCGACAAGGGCAAATGTCAATGTTACGTCATCCGGCAAAGGATTGCCACTTCCTTTGGAATGATACTTGCCCTCTTCACCCAGTCCGGGATGTTCTACCTTTTTTCTTTTTTTAGTAACAGGAGCGCTCTCCTCTGAGTGATCAATAAGAGTCGCCTGTATCTTCTTAGCTTCTGCAAGTCTGAGTGTAAGCTCGTATCCATGAATTCTAAGCTCCATGGGGTCCCCAAGTGGCGCCAGCTTTACCAGCGTAATCTCCGCTCCGGGAATAACCCCCATATCGAGAAAGTGCTGCCTGAGGGCACCTTCTCCACCAACTACATCTATTCTTGCAGTCTGGCCAACTTCCAAATCCTTTAATGTCATAATGATCTCCTAAATTTTCCTGCTTTCTATGATCATTATAGCATTTATCTTGGATTCGTTCTGACCTATTTATATCGTCACCACGTATCACACAATATTTATCTGACAACTTCCTTAAGATTTCCTTAAGAAAAGAATGTCGCTAACAACATTCTCGCGCCGAGCGCGGCCATAAAATGCTAAAAAGAACAGACCACCTTTGGTGATGGTCTGCTCATAAGGTATCTTATTCCGGACTGTTATGCAACTTTCCAACTAACAGCCTGCTTCCTTCCGATCACAAAGTTCTTATAGATACCTTCCTGTTTCATGAGCTCATCATGCTTACCTTGCTGAACAATCTTGCCTTTATCAATAACAACTATCTGGTCAGCATGCCTTACTGTCTTTAATCTATGAGCTATCATAATGATAGTCTTTTCTTTTGTAAGATTTTCAATTGCCAAAGTCAGTTCTTTTTCATTTTCAGGATCAACATTGGCTGTTGCTTCATCCAGAATGATGATCGGAGCATTTTTAATGATAGCTCTTGCTATGGAAATGCGCTGCCTTTCACCGCCTGACAGCGATGCACCGCCTTCACCAATAATAGTTTCATATCCATCCGGAAGAGCCATTATAAAGTCATGGCAGCATGCCTTTTTAGCTGCGTCATAAACTTCTTCCATGGATGCCTCCGGTCTTCCGAATCTAATGTTATTGGCAATAGTATCTTCAAACAGGTATACACTTTGAAATACAAAACTAAAATTCTCCATAAGTGAATCAAAGCTATAATCTCTTACATCTTTTCCTCCAAGAGTAACTGATCCCTCCTTAACATCCCAGAATCTGGCAATAAGAGACGCGAGCGTAGTCTTGCCTCCACCTGAAGGTCCAACAATAGCTGTAGTAGTCTTTTCCTTAATATCAAGAGTTATATCGTCAATTATTTTTCTGTTATCATATGCAAAGCTTATATGATCGATATGAATATCTTTATTGTCAGGATGAATTTCAGCACCATTTATGTCCATCTGTTCAACCGCCATGATCTCATTTACGAGATCGACACCCTTGCCGATAATCTTTAAGAGTGCTGTGTATGTGCCTGCCGCATCCAGCATTTCAAATACCATGAATGAGCAGAAGAGCATTGTTATGCAGCTAGTCAGCTCCATTGTTCCTGTCAGATAAAAATACAATGTTGCTCCGGAAATTATCACTCCTGTTATCTTACTTATCCACGTCTGAACACCAACTGCCGGAATTGCTGCTATTTCGGCTGTAATATCAGCTTTTGTTTTTCTCTTAATAGCATTTGAAAGCCTTGTGCTGCTGTGTGAAATGATATTATAATTTCGAATTTCAGCTATTCCCTGTATGAACTCCAGGACAACACCTACCATATCCTTGTCAGCTGCAATTTTCTCGTCAGCAACTCTTTCAACAGATTTATTGGTGATTCGGTTAAACAGGAAGAAAACTATTATGCCTGCCATGGTAATGAACCCGATCCTTACATCAAATGCAAACATAGCAATTCCAATAACAAACGTTGTGATCGTTCCCTGAAGTACCATTATGATTACTCTGGTCGCGATGTCTCCTGTCTGTTCCAGTGTGTTAGTTGTAACAGATGTGATATGACCAAGGCTTGTATCATTAAAATATCCCATTGGGAGGTATCTGAGATGTTCTCCAATCTCAATACGCTTGCCTGCGCATGTGTTATAACCTGCCTCTGTCTGGAGCATCTGTGAAAATCTGTTTACTATCATCTTTCCAACCGTGCTTATAAGCATAAGTCCCAATACAACCACAAAGGTTTTGGCTTCAATTTTTTGATATATCACTGCGTCAATAGCAAAGTATGCTGCAGGAATCTTCATTGCAGCAAATATTGCATCCAAAACTCCAAGCGCTACCGCTGTATAAAATTTATTTCTGTTTTCTTTACTACAAAAGTTAAAAAACTTTGCAAGCATCTCAAGCATTGACGGCCTCCTTTCCGGCAACAGTCATAGATACAACAGTCATGTCGTCCCCATCTTTTGCAATGCTATGAGCATCCCACATCTTTTTGTACAAGATACTGTTTTTCAAAAGTGTTTCATGGGTTCCTGAAGCCTCAACATTTCCATCATTTATCAAATATATCATGTCAGCATCAACGATAGTCGAGAGTCTGTGCGCAATAACGATAAGTGTTTTCCCCTGAACAAGTCTGGCAATGCTACTCTGTACAAGAGCTTCATTCTCAGGGTCGGTATATGAAGTTGCTTCGTCAAGTATTACCACCGGTGCATTCTTTAACATCGCTCTGGCAATGCAAATTCTTTGCCTCTCACCGCCTGACAAGTGTCCTCCGGCACCACCGACAATTGTGTCATAGCCGTTTTCAAGACCCATGATAAAATCATGACAACCGCATGCTTTAGCTGCATTTATTACCTCATCATCGGTTGCGCCGGCTTTTCCAAGTCTTATATTTTCTTTTACAGACATATCAAAAAGATAATTGTCCTGTGCCACATATGCTATCTGACTTGTATAATAATCAAGCGGAAGATCTTTTATATTTACGCCTCCGTAAGTGATATATCCTTCATTCACATCCCATAGAGAGTCTATAAGCCTTGCTATAGTACTTTTACCTGATCCTGATGGTCCTACAAAGGCATTTACCTGTCCTCGCTTGATCTCCATATCAATTCCATGGAGAATCTCTTTATCCTTATATGAAAATCTCACACCCTTAAGGACAATGTCTGAACCGGAAGGATTTTTCACAAGTGTCTTCGGTCTCTCCATATCTTTTCTCTCTATGATCTCAGTGGCCTCACCAAAAATAGTCTTCATCTTCATAATGTCATCCATATATGAAAATGCCACTACAAGAGGAGTAATAAGACCAGCCGACAAAATCACACAGGTGATGAATTCTTGGGGAGATAATTGTCCTTTTAACACAAGAATAAGTCCTACCGGCAATACGCCAAGAAATGTCGCCGGCATGAATGCAAGACTTCCAGCCTGCCACCAGATGCATTTTCTCATCCAGTTAATAAAGCAGTCTGCTCCGTCTTTTGCGGCCAAAACAAACTTTTCATATGAACTGCCGGTTTTCCCAAAAGCTTTTATGACCTCGATTCCATTGATATATTCAACAGCCGTATCATTAAGATATTTTGTTTTCTGAACAGTAACTTCATATTCGCCCTGGCTCTTGGTCATCATGACCGCAACAAAAACGATGCCTATTACTGCAGATATGAGATTGGCTAGTCCCATTCTATAGTCAATGACCAACATATAAACAAACATTACTGCTGGCAGTAGGATATTTGCCGTGAATTCCGGCACTACATGAGCAAGGGTCGTTTCCATAGAATCAACTCGCTCAACAATGATATTTTTGTATGCTCCGCTATTGTCATCAAGAACTGATCCAAGCGGAATTGTAGATAATTTTTTACATAGCTGCTGTCTGATACTTCCAAGTACATTAAATGTAGCCACATGAGAAAGCGTTGTCGACAATGAATGCAATGTAACTCTAAATGTCCAACAGACTGCCATTATCAAAACCTGTCTCAGATAATAGCCTGCATCCGTGTTCCCTGCAAGAAGCTGTCTCACCACATCTGCAATCAGCAGGTAAGGGACGAAAGACATGGCCACTCCCATGATTGCAATAATAACACTTCCTACATAATAGTTCTTTTTTCTCCCAGCAAAATGTAATACCCAGGAGAAAGTACTTCTTTTTTTCATATGTTCCTCCTTTTTTGATGTTGTATTGTTTAAAAGCCAAGAAATTTTCTCCAGCCCTCTTTGAAGAAAGTATTTACAGTACCACAGTAATGAAGGGCCTCTTCATAAGAAAAATCATGGTTTACCATCTCTAACATTGCTGCATACTGGGCGCTCAAAAGAAGATGCATTTCTTTTTCATCAACATGATTTACCACTATGCCTTTGTCTTCAATTTCTTTCATAAATGTAAGTGTTGCAGTCTGAACTTTTGTCACTACTTCGTGAAGATAATCCTCATATTTTGTTCCTTCACTTTTACAGAACAAAAGCTTATTAGCCTTAAAATTTTTATATATCAGTTCAACAATTAGTCCTGCTTGATCACTATCTCCCCACATAGCATCAAGACCTGATTCTCTAGCTGTTCCTGTCTGCCTTGCTTCTTCAGTGCGACATAGTTCTTCCCATGCCTGTACTGCAGGCATGACAACAGCATCAAATATTGCCTCTTTGTCCTTATAATGCCTGTATAATGCAGTCGCAGTAATTCCTACTCTTCCTGCAATCTTTCTCATAGAAGCATCCGCAAATCCATTGATCATAAACTCTTGCGTAGCTGCCTCTAATATCTTTTCTCTTGTACCTACATCTGTTATTTTCATCTGCTCTCCATAAGTTAACAGTGTTAACTTGTTAGTTTCTGCTAACATTATAGTTAGGTGACGCTAACTTGTCAACATAAAAAAGAATGTCTCTTGTATCATAAGAAAGGATTTTCCTATGATACAGAAAAAAAAGACCTCGTCATCATGAGGTCTTTTTCTCCATAAAACTATGCGCAGATTTTATACTCATTCTTAAGATGATGCGAATTGCTTCGTTTCTTTGAAACTCTTGCCTGTCATCATATCATGCAGCCACTTCTGTTTTCTCAATTTGCTCATTCCTTACAGACAGCTTTTTATATGTGAAAACTGCAAGTGCAAAAAATACTACAAAGACAATAGCTGCTTCAATGGCGCTAAGAGCTCTTCCCATAAGTGAAGGTATTAACATAGAACACGTATTGTTGATGATATGTACAATAATTGCAGGTACTACTGAGTTATACTTATATGCTACGAATCCAAGCAATAAGCCCATAGGAATAGCATATAAACTCTGCATTGGGTTCATGTGCATCAGTCCAAACATAAGCGCTGTAAGAATAACACATCCTACCATTCCAAATGCCTTCTTTGAATTTTTAAGCATTACTGCTCTTAATGCAAGTTCCTCTGCAAATGGAGCAAGCAGTGCTACTGTAATTATTGCAATGATCGGATTCCCACCTGTAACAGCTCCCATAATCTGACTATATAACTCTTTACTTCCCGGAATAAGAATTTCAGTAGCCTTTACAATGAGCAAATCAAATGCATAAATACCAAGTGATGCGAAGGTAAGAAATGCAATAGTCTTCACGTTTGCAACCTTCTTAAGACCTGATTCATAAGTTCCTTGCTTCTTATCTTTTCTTACGTATCCAAGGAAATACCAAAGGCCAAACACTACTATGCAGGCAATTTCTCCTAAAAACTGTGCTACCGTTAAAATCCCGGAAATATACTCCATATATTCCGCCTGATCAGCAAAGGCTTCTCCTGTCTGCACAAAATGTACATATGTAGCTCCTGCAGAACAAATAGCTCCAATTACAGCCTGAATTCCCAATACCAGCAGTATAATTCCCAATGCTGCAAAAATAGCTTTAGCCTTACTTCCTTTTGTTGTTTTCATACTCATTCTCCTTTTCCATATAAAATATTTTTTTACTAATTCGGTAACAAAAAAACTTCAATCCCGTGGACAATTCCTCATCATGTTTCCGCGGTTTTCGATGTCCGATGAAAACATGATAATTTTGAATCATTTCCGTAGATTGAAGTAAATCTTAACGTAACCTTATTTTTATATTATTTCACTTAAAACTATTCGTTATGAGTGTGAATATCTTTTGTGTCCCTATACAATGGCAGTTTCCTGTACAGAAAAATTGAAAGAACAAAGAATACAACAATGAAAACTCCTACTGCAGGTGGTACCCCATTGCTAAATATAGCACCTAGTATTGTTGCCCCGGCATTGTTTATTATCATCACCAGCATACCCGGTAGGACTGAATTATATTTATAGGAAACAAACATCATAAAAAGATCTAATGGAATTCCGTATATCATTTGTACAGGATTAAGCATTGATATAGCAAGCAATATAGCCGGTATAATAATGCAACCTGCCATTCCAAAGGATTTCTTCATTTTTTGAAAAATGATACCCGAAAAAGCAAAGGCTGTAGCCATGGGTGCTAATAAAACCATTGATATGATATTCATTAGAGTCACCTCGTGGAAAACTGATGCTATTTGGGAATATAAGTCGCCCCCTCCATGGGTTATCCTTACTACAAAATCCGCAATTTGTCCGTCTAAAAGACCTATTGCCAATGTTGTGATTACGATAAAAGCAATTGATTTTGCATCACATATTTTCTTTTGCCAGGGCTCATAAGTTCCCTCAAGCTTATTCTTTCTAACATATCCCAGATAGTACCATATGCCAAACACTATCGTGATGATCAAATTTGAAATCAATACCATAACCGGTTGTAATTCAGTAGCTTTATTAAGCACCGCTCCTTTATCAGCTGTAGACACAGTCAGCATTATCACTAAAGTGAAAGCTATTGTTACAGCCAGTTGGATAAACAAGTAAAGCAGTGCAATGCCCACTACTTCAAATAGTATTTTTACCTTGTTTTCCGTTTTTGTTTCCATAATCATTACCTCTCCGGATTATTCCAAAGGCAAGTTCACCACAAAGCTTTTGGTGCCCTCTTCCGAATTTTCTTTATACTCAAGGCTTCCATTGTGAAGCTCCACAATTCTTTTTGCTACTGACAATCCAAGTCCGCTGCCACCGCTTTTACCTTTCCTGTAGGGTTCAAAGATATGAGCCTTCAGGTCGTCTTCCAAAAACGGACCATTATCCGAAAAGCTGATAGTTACACTTTCATCCTCTTTCACCGATACTTTAAAGGTGGTATTTTCGGGATTATGCCTGATGGCATTATTAATTAAGTTTGTAAAAACCCTCTTCATCTGCTCAGCATCATATTTGCAGATAACCTTGTCAGGTATGTCAGGCTCAAGTATTATTTTCCTGTCCTCAAATCTGTAGAACATATCTGCCAGGATACCACGAAGAAAACCTGCTATATTGCCTTCTTCCGGAAAGATCTTGTAGTCAGTACTTCCATACTTTGCATAATCCAGCATATCCTCCAACTGAACATTGGCTGCCTTTATTTGTTGCTCGATTATTGTCAGATAGTGATTTTCCTCATCCTCAGAGATATCCTTTTCCTTAAGAAGCCTGGCATAGCCCATTACCATAGTCATGGGAGTTTTCAGGTCATGAGCGATACCTGCGTACAGCTGCCTGTTCTGTTCCTCATTTTTATCTCTGATGTCCTGAGCCTCTTTTAATTTCAAAACCATATTATTGAAGGCTTCTTCCATTTCTGCAAATTCAAAGCTGTCCTTTACTTCCATCTGAACATCGAGGTTTCCTGAACTTACCAGGTTCATGTTGTCTGCAATTTTTCTGGCGGGTTCCGAAATGTTTCTTTCCAAAATATTAGCCAGTCCCCAAAAAAGAAAATACGTCACAATAATACTTGCCAAAGTGATCTGAGTACCCAGATCACTATTGATTCCCTGACCTCCGTAAAAGCTGTTAATAACTCCCATCAGGGAATCCTTGATCTTATCTATAAATAAAATAAGCAAAAAAACATAGGCCAGGATTATTATAAGAAATGTTTGCAGCTTCCATTTATATTTAAGTCTCATTTTTCTTCCATCCGATATCCCAATCCTCTTATGGTGTGAATGTATTCTTTTTCCCCATCAGAGATTTTAGCTCTCAGCTTACTTATTGCAACCATTATACTGTTATCATCCGGGAACTTATCGCTATCCCAGGCTGACTCATATATCTGGTCCTTGGTAAGAACCTGTCCGATATTACGCATGAAAAATTCTGTCATTCTGTATTCCAACGCTGTAAGTTCTACAGACTCATCATTCTTATAAAGGCGTTTTAAAGAGGGATTAAGCCTAAGAGCTCCGCAAATCAGCTCTTTTCCTTCCTCCTGGCGGTCATAACCATAGCATCTGCGAAGAGTTGATAGAACTCTTGCAGCAACCTCCATGGGATCGAAGGGCTTAACTATATAATCATCCGCACCAAGATTAAGCCCTTTTATTCTGTCCAGAACATCGCCCTTAGCTGTAAGAAATAGTACCGGTACATTGCTCTGTTTTCTGATTTTCTCAACCAGCTCATAACCGTCCATGACAGGCATCATTATATCTGTAATTACAAGGTCAAACTGCTCAGCATTAAATAATTCATATGCCTTGCTGCCATCATATTCTTCCTTTACTTTCATGTTGTGCATCTCAAGACAAACCTTGAGCAATCCTGCAATTTGCGGTTCATCGTCAACAACCAGTACTTTGTAATTCTTATCAGGCATAAATACTCCCTCTTACCTACCTTTTTCATTTTAAAATATAATAGTAAGTCATGACTATTTCTGCATATTAAAGCTAATCTTAACGTAACCTTAACTTTAGCAAAGAGCGTCACTTTTTTTATCTGCATACACTATTCCATAATACTGCACTGATGTGATTCGGTAAACAAGCGCATAAGTGCCAAGGAAAATCAGACTTACTATTGCAATCGCAAGATTGAAAGTAAATGTGTCAACGTATAGGATCATTGCAAGGAAGAGTCTTATTATCCTGCTTGCAAAGATCATGTGAATAATTGCGCATACTGCAGGGAGAAAGAACATAATCATTACCTGATTTCTGATGACTCCTTTTGCTTCCTTGTCAGATAAGCCTGCGTTTGAGAGTATTTCAAATCTCTTTTTATCCTCTATACCTTCTGACATCTGCTTGTAGAAGATGATCATCACAGTTGCAATAAGGAAAAGAGCTGCAAGGAAAACTCCTACAAAGAATGTTCCGCCGTAGATGCTGTAAAATACTTTCTGTTCCTCAGCCTTATAGCTGACCTCGACACTTCCAAGCTTTGAGGATAGTTCATTTCTGACAATATCTACCTTACTCTGGTCAACATTCTTAGAAACATTAAATCCAAGATAACAACCATCGTATCCATCAAGCAGGGCCTTTTCTCCATTTAGACATGTGTTCTTGGCTTCTATCAGAGATGCAATCTCATTTTCATCAGAAACTACAATTATCTCTTTGGCAAATAGTCCCATTGATGGATCAAATGTCTCAACAAGACAATCATTTCCGATTTTCTCTTTTACCTGATATTCCTTACCAAATATTTTAAGGCTACCCTTTTTAACCTTATCAGCAGAGCTGTATCGGAGTATCTCACCTTCGCCAAGGCTTACATTTTCCCCTGTGTATTCCATATACTGGTCAGCTGTGATCATGTATAGGACTCTCATCTGTGAGAAATCTGCAGTCATCTTAGTTAATGGTGTTAGGTCCTCTCCACCTGAGAAGCACATATCTTCATGGTAGAGTCTGACAATTTTTTCAGTTCCATTAACATCCCCCGCCAAAAGGGCTTCATCTATAGCTTCTTCTAAGCTTTCGGAAGAACGACTTCCATCTTTTTTACACCAGGCCACGACGTCACGTCTGAACATGCTGTTTATATTCTGCTCTCCCAACATCACAAGCGAACTTGAGCACACCATCAGAAGGATTACAGCTGTTGATAATATACATATAGATGCCAGTCCCGCAGCGTTATGCTTCATTCTGAAAATAAGATTTGAAAGACTGATAAAGTGCTTTGTCTGGTAATAATATTTTTTATTCTTCTTGAGCATCTTGAGAACAAAAATTGTTCCTGCGATGAACAGTGCATAAGTTCCGATAGTTACTAGGATTATTGCAGTAAAAAGTGAGCTGATAGCTGAAAAAGTATTTTCAATACTAACTGCTATATAATAACCTGCAAAAAGAGTTACCGCACCGATCACAAGGAGAACCCATTTTGTCTTTGGCTCTTTTTCTCCAAGATTCTCACTCTTTAAGAGGTCGATTGGATTACCAAGGCGAACTTCCATAAGATTGAAAACAAAAAGGCTGATAAATATAAGGCCAAAGAATATGACTGTAATTATTGTTGCCTTTAACGAGAACTCCATTCCCTTTACAACAGGCTGATGAACCAGCTTATAAAGGAAAAGAACTACCAGTTTGTTCACAAAAACGCTTGCAAGGATTCCAAGTACCATAGCGGATAATGCCTGAACACTGCTTTGTATAAAGAGAATCCTACTGACATTTTTCTTGCTAAGACCTAAAACACCATATAATCCGATTTCTTTTTTTCCGGACTTCTGCACGAATCTGTTGCCATACAAAAGGAAAATCATCGCGAAAATTGCTACCGCTATGCTTCCAATATGCAAAAACAAAACAATGTAGTCGGCTCCGTAAAATACCGGTGTTCCATTATTTATAAGAAATCTGCTGTAAACAAGTGACATCAAAATGTGGAAAACCATTATAGTTACTGCGCTTACAAGGACATAGGGAAGTACAGTTTTTTTGTTATTCTTAAGACCGTTAAAAGCAAGTCTTCCAAGAAGATTACTGCTCATTTTCTTCTCCTCCCCTCATTAGAACTGTTACTGAATCGCAGATTTTATCAAGCATCTCGCTTCTGGACATTTGACCTCTGTATATCTGGTGGAAAACTTCACCATCTCTTATGAACATTACTCTGTCAGCGTAGCTTGCAGCCACATTACTGTGGGTAACCATAAGGATTGTCTGGCCACTCTTATGAATGTCTCTTAGCTGATGCATGAGGTTTGTTGCTGCCTTGGAATCAAGAGCTCCTGTAGGCTCATCCGCAAGAAGGATCTGAGGCTTTGTTATAAGTGCTCTTGCTACAGCTGTTCTCTGCTTTTGTCCACCGGAAACTTCATATGGATATTTATGAAGAAGTGTTTCTATTCCAAGTGTTTTAACAAGCGGCGCTACCTTCTCATCCATTGTCTTATAGTCCTCGCCTGCAAGAACAAGTGGAAGCTTGATGTTATCCTCAATTGTGAAGTTATCAAGAAGATTGAAATCCTGGAAAATAAATCCTAAATTGTTTCTTCTCATGATCGCTCTTTCTCCATCCTTAAGTGATGAGAAATCTTTGCCATTTACCAAAACCTTACCCGCTGTTGGAACATCAAGACTTGCAAGGATATTTAAAAGAGTGGTCTTTCCGCTTCCGGACTCACCCATGATTGCAACAAACTCGCCTTTTTCAACACTGAAATGAACATCCTTAAGGGCTGTTACTGACTCTGTACCCATTCTTGTTTTATATACTTTTTTCACATGATTTACTTCTAAAACTGACATTGTTTTTCCTCCGCTATTTGGACCTTGGGGACGGGGTTTGTGGTCCATTTTTCTGTCCCAATTTTTTGTTTCCCCTTTATCTCGTCTCTCGACAATATAAGGTTATCAAAAAAGGAAATGCACTGCCTTTTATTTGGCTTACATTTCCTATATATTGGCTTACATTTTTGTAAGGTTGGATAATTTATCTTTTGTGACCGTGATAATTACATCCGTTCCGCGGCCTTCCTCAGATTCAATACGAATCTTGTGCCCAAGTTTATTACACACTCCCTTGCACATATACAGTCCAAGACCGCTGGCTTTTTTATCAATTCTGCCATTGTAGCCGGTATAGCCCTTTTCAAATACTCTGGGGAGGTCTTCGCTCTTAATGCCGACTCCGGTATCTCTTATTACAATTTCGATTCCATTTGAAGAAATGATTTCCTGATGAGAATCTGAATTATCTATGTTATCAGAATCAATTGCCAGCTCATGCTCACAGACAATATCTCTTGCAAAGATCTTAATTCCACCTTCTTTGGTGTATTTGAGCGCATTGGATAAAATCTGCTCCAGTACAAAAGAAAACCACTTCTCGTCTGTTAATATCTCTCTATCAAGGCTTTCCAACTCCACTGTAAGATGCTGATAAATAAAGATAGTCGAAAACTTTTTTACCACCTGTTTGATAAGCGGCTCGAGCTGACATTTTTCAAGGACCATATCTCCTGACATGTCCTCAAATCGCAGATAGTTGAGGGCCATGCTGACATAGTTTTCTATTTTAAAAAGCTCTCTTTTACAGTCTCCGATAGAAAGCTCTTCATCCTGGAAAAGGAGCTTAAGAGCTGCGATAGGCGTCTTTATCTGATGCGCCCACAAGGCAAAAAAGTCCTCTTTTTCACGCATCTCTTCCCATCTTACATCTCTTTGTTCTTCTATCACTTTATCAGTATTATCAGGATTATCTTCCTTACCTTTCCTATAGCTTATTACTGAAGATACCGCTGTAAGTAAAATAAGAAAGCTGATTTCATAAAAAAGAAATTCGCTTTCTATGTTGTATAAAACGCCTGCAATTATGAGCACCGCTGCCAGTAATGCATTGGTAACTATGAGTACTTTACTCTTTTCCCAAAATTTATTCTTCCCCAACAATGTATCCCATTCCTCTCTTGGTTTTTATGAAATCCTCAGTACCTGCCGCATCAAGCTTTTTGCGGATTCTTGTAACGTTGACAGTTAGTGTGTTATCGTCAACAAACTCGTCCGCTCCCCATAGTCTCTCCATTATGGTTTCTCTGGAAACCACTTTTCCCTGCTGTTCCATCAGGGTTTTAAGGATCAGATATTCATTCTTGGTCAGCTCCAGCCTGTTTTCACCTACACTTGCCGAAGTATCATCGAGATTTAGCCTTACATTTTTCACCTCAAGCTCATGAACTGCAATGCTCTCTCCATAACTCCTTCGAAGGATCGCCTGTAATTTGGCCGTCAGAACCTGCAGGTCGAAGGGCTTTGCTATAAAGTCATCCGCTCCCATATTCATCGCCATTACTATATTCATGTTGTCATCAGCAGATGACAAAAACACGATTGGAGCCTGAGATATCTTCCTGATCTCACTGCACCAGTAGAATCCGTTATAGGCAGGAAGTTTTAAATCCATAAGCACTATATCCGGCTGAATATTTTTAAATTCTTCAGTTATATTTTGAAAGTCATGTGCCCAAAACGGCTTCATCTGCCAGGTTTCAAGGTGCTTGGCAACCTGTCCTGCTATTATTTCATCATCCTCAACAATAAATACTTTTCTCATATATACCGCCTTTCCTCATCTAGTCATCTACGATTCTAATTCGAAAATGATTTATTGTCGAGCATGATGGTCCTAGGGGACGGAGTTTGTGGTCCATTTTCGCATACTTAGTACTGCGGTGAAGTTGCAGAAACACTATAGTAGTAGATCATTCCATCATAAAGGTCAGCTGGTGCCATCTCAATTCTGTATGCTGAATGGAACAAATAATATAAATCTGATGCTCCTTCTCCGATAGTTCCCATAGATACATCTGAATGAATCAGGTCATAAAGTTCCTTGCTGTCCTCAGAAGAAATGGTCTCAAAGTCCAGATAAAATCTCTTATCATCCATGTATTTGGCCTGATAAGCTATAGGATCAGCAGTTGTAAAGAAAAAGTCTTTTCTCTGATACTCACTCGAAATAACTCTGGATACACTTGCATTTGTTTTTCCTTTGAAAAAGTCTGTGCCAAGGCTGTAGTAGGCATCCCCATATTTTTCTTTTAACACCCCTCCCATACTTACTGACTGGATTATGCTATGAGGCTTTTTGGAAATATGTCCATCATGGGCTGCAAGCATTATCTTGCCTGATCCGATTTTCTTTTCAAGATCAAGAATCCATGATACATTGTCAGCCATAGCTATGTCTCTTGCATCATACTTCTTCTGATAATCTGTTTGGAAATTGATCATCGCATAGTCAACACATGTAGCAATATTATCAGCAGCTTTAGTAGCAAAAATGACATCTAAGTCCTGATCATTTGTAGCTGCAGCATTTATCTCTTTTTTTATATCTTCAAGCTCTTCTTTAACCTTTTTAACATCATCTTCAGTCATAGACTCAGTTCTGTTCTCATCAATAAAGTAATCTATTCCTGTTGTCTCTTTTCCGGTAATTCCGTTTTTCTTCATGTAGTCATATAAGTACTCTACGCTCTTTTCCGGATTCTGCATGTCAAAGCCGTAAAATCTGATCTTCTTATCTTTTGAAACAGAAGCGTTATACTCTCTCATCCAATCAAGAAGATCTGCCATCTGCTGGGTATGATAAAGATTAAAACTCAAATTATTAACAACTTCTCTGGCATCGCCTTCGCCGCCCTGAACGAATTCATTGGCTCTAAGGCAATCTCCGAAGTCTGCTTCAAGACAGAACGCACTGTATCCCTCTTTTTCCACAAGCATTTTAAAAACATCAAGCTTGGACTCCTGAAATTCCACGCTTCCGTGGGTTGCCTCTCCAAGACCTACAATCTCTACGTTATCCGGTATGTCTAGCCCGGAAACAGTTTTGGCGTTTTCAACCACAGTTTTATTTTTATGCATAGCAAGGACTGTCTTATAATTTAACCCTACTCCCAGCAAGATGCTGATCGCAATTATAATCATCAATAATATTTTTCCTATTTTCTTTAACACTTTCATTTCATACTCCTTTTCAACATATCGCTCAGAATGTCGTTTGTTTATCTGCGACTCACTTATTTCCGTCAAAAAAAGGGTAACAAAAAAGGAAATGTACTGCCTTTTATTTGGCTTACATTTCCTCTAAGTAAACTTACATTTTTGTAAGAATTCTATTTGTAGGAATTCTAAAATGGACCACTAACCCCGTCCCCTTGGACCGTCAAAAGTTCATACGTAACACCGTATTTTTCCGCGATATCGCTTGCATAAGACAGCCCCTTTGGTGGCGCAACCTCAACCTTATATGATCTTTTGCCATCCTTTGAACTGACGATAAGGGATGCTGCTTTATACTCTGTAGATTCTGCATTTATCTCGTCTACATCATAGGCGAGCTTGTGCATATGAGTGTTGTATATTGTCCTCATTCCCTTCTTTAATATAGCTCTTGAGCAGTCTCTTGCTATGTAATAACCCTCTTCAAATGAAGTGGTCGAAAATGTTTCATTAAGAAGGATCAGGCTGTTCCCGGTTGCTTCAACATACATCTCTCTAAAGCGCTTACACTCTTCTCCCAGTCTTCCCAGATCCATTGTCTTATCCTCATCAGCAGGAAAATGGGTAAAGATCATATCTACCGGTTTATATATGAAGCTTTTTCCCGTCACATATATTCCGCCCTGAGCCATGAAAAAAAGCTGACCGACGGCCTGAGTTATGGTCGTTTTGCCGCCCCTGTTTGCACCTGTCAAAATATACATGCAATGGGATTTATCAAACGTTAGATTATTGCTTACTATGTCGTCGAAAGACTGCTTATCATCCAAAGCAAGCTTCATATTATACACTCCGTTTGAGTACATGGATGCATCGGTATCTCCCGGAAAAATCCCAACTTCAGGCTTGCAAAATTCATAGCCCTTTTCTGTCAGCTTTTCTATGTACTCGGCCCACCTTATGTAATAGATGAACTCAGGCATAAGATCCGTGATGTCCGTGATTTTGAGCATAGTATATTTTCCAAGTACGTCTCTTAAATGCTTTACGGTATGGCTCAGCATCCTCTCAGTTATTTCATCCATATAATTGGTTATGCTACGGGTGTTTTCATCAGACTCCGGAACAGTCCTCAGACTCATAAGCGCAATCGGACTAAGAGGCGGAATGATAGGCATATCATTGCGGGTAAGCGGATTTTTAGCGGTAAATTCATCAAATTTATAATTTCCGTTCCACTCAGTATCACTGTTAATATTGTCCTTCATTGACACCTTGTCTATGAAATGGCTTACAACATTCGACTTTGTAAAAGCTTTGTTATTAAGCGAAATTATACCTATTCCGCAAGCCTCAAATCTCTCATTTAAATTTATTCCCACGGTCACGCTCTTTAGATTACGTGTATCAGCCTTGAGTTCATCGATATCTTTTTTAAGCCCTTCATAACCGTTGTCATAATAGAGCTTATCCGCATAATCCTTAAGGCGTTTTAATCCCACTGAATTTATCCTGGCTTCGCCAAGGCATTTCCTTAAAGCATCGATGCCTGATATATAATCTCCCAGCTCATCAAGCCTGTGAAGCAGGTCCCATACACCGGGATCATGGTCGTGATCATGCTTATAGCTTCCATATTCCTTCAAAAAATTGATACGATCTAAGGTTTCCATGATCTGTTTCCTAAGATCCGGATTTTTATAGATATCATCAAACACTTCCGCTCTGTATCTGGCTGTTTCTGCGTCATTAGTGATCAGCCTCATTACATTCATTATGTACTGCTGTTCGTTGGGCTGATTTGAAAGTCTGCTTATAACCGCATCCATTCCGATATCATGGACAGTTACATCGCTCATTTTCTTGTATTCCAATTCATTTTTTGGAAAAAGTATGCTTATTTTGTCTGACATTTGATGTCCTTCCTTATATTATATTTTGGTATACCACACCGATTACTTCAGAATTTTCTGAAGGCGTATAGCCATGAACTGTCTGCCCGGTAGTTCTATCTTAAATCTGCCGCTGTGAACACCCGCATCTTCTATGGTCATATTCCATGTATCAATAATTTCAGCCTTGTAATCAATGCCATCTTCCATGAAAAATTCTCTAAAGGAAGGGCACATAAAGCTGTAGTAATAAATCTGATATCCTGTCTTTTCATACAGAGCATCATCTTCCGGAACAGCCTTTAAGCAGTCCCAGCACCTTCTGTCGCTTTTATCGCGCTTAAGCCCGGCTCCCGGTGTTTCTTTCATTATTCCAAGCAAAAACTTAACTCTTTTCCAGCTCTCTCCATGCAGTTCTCCTCCATGGGACCACCACAAAATATCGTCCTTATTAAGAAAAGTCTCGCCATGTCCCGGATAGCCGCCCCTGAATATTCCTTCACAGAAGCGCCTTACCATCTCTTCTCCTTTGATGTTGCCCCATCCATGCTGGATATTGCCCTCGTATGCTATCTCATCGAGAACCACCGGCTTCTGAAATTCCTCTCTCCACTCATCCGTATATTCCGCAGTCCTGTAAAGATCCTGCCTCTGAATACTGCAATGAGTAATCCAGGTTTTTTTCTTATGGTCAAAAAAGTCAATGCAGTTATGTATCGACCTCAAATGATCATAGGGATCCTCTTCCTTGAACAAGTTTCCGATATGATCCCAGTCTTCAATGTTTTTATGTGGAAAAATATCATATTCATTGGCCATAGACCACCATACATTTCTGTATGCCGCCAATCTGCTGATCAAATATCTGATGTAAAAATCATCCTGATCACGTGACATCTGTGAAAAACCCCATCTGTCATACGGATGGAAGACAATGATATCCGCTTCTATACCCATCTTAGCAAGTCTTGCTATGCATTTTTCTATATGTGAAAAGTGTTCAGGATTAAATCTGAAGAAGTCCCAGTCATTACCCTCAGTTTTATCTGTATAATCCCAAAAATTGTCCTTGGTAAGCTTACTGCTATCCATTGGGGTTCCTACATACGGATAAGACCTCGGCTCTCCCAGGTTGTAGTCATAATGCTTAGGAAAAATGCAGAATCTTATCTTGTTAAAGCCTGCATCTTCAAGAGATTGAAATGTTTTTTCTATGAGCTCATCGCTTCGAAGCTCCCACACATAGCATGTCGTTCCAATACTATAGTACGGAGTTTTGTCAGCATAGCAAAAGTGATATTTATCACATACTCTGACAGGCCCTCTGTTATTACCTGAGGGCGCAGTCACTTCGAAGCTTCCTTCATATTTTTCTTTGGAAAAACTCCCACTTACAACAAATTCGTATTTCCCTTCATGCGAAGGCATAAAGCGTACTCTGTATACGCCCTCACCGTCATAAAAACCCTTCACGGTTTTTTCTTCATTCTCGCCTTTAAAAGTCGCTTCAATATCGTAGTCAACAAAAGGATTTCCTTCCCCATATCCCTTTCCTGACCATTCAAAAACTCCCCATTTTTCTACTTTATCCATACCCATCCCCACAAATAATATTTTCTACAGTGACATTTGTCTGCTTCCGGTAAGTTTATTCTTCTCCTCCAGCATTTCCCGCCGTTCAATAGCATTCTCTGTCAACTGTTTTTGATAGTCCTTCCTCTTATTATACTCCTTAAGCTGATGAATACTCTTTTATTTCTGCATTGTACACACTTCCCTAAAGCCATCCGTTAAGTAATTCTCTTACTGCTTTTTCATCATCACAGATTGCAAAACACATTTTCAGGCATCCGCTAACCTCAATCGCTCAACTACAGTCTCCTTCATAGTTCTGCTATAGATTACCACCGGAATGATCATCGCTACCATTAGAATAACCGGTGTCACAATCATAATTGGCATCAGAGTAAATCTATATGTATAAAACCACATCTCCGTTCCAATACTCTTTACTAAAAGAACCGAAAATACGCTGCTAAGAATCATTCCAAAAATCAATGCCAGTCCACCATATACGATGCCCTCAAAACAGATACTTGTCCTCTGGATGCGTTTTGTCATACCAACAGCCTCAAGCATGGCAAGTTCAAGTCTTCTTGAAAGCACTGATGTCACAAGGGTATTTATCAGGTTCAGAATACCTATAAGTGCAAGCACAGTTGTCAAAAGTCCGCCTACAACCTTGAACATACCTATCAGTCCATCAAATTCTTTTCTGTATACAGCTCTTGATGTATATTTTAGTGATGGCTCGGCATTACTTGTATAATCCGCCATCCATTTTTCTATAACAGGTTCCGCTTCATCAGTAGTATCCACGAGAGTTCTCATAGGTGTTCTGTCTCCAAAGAAATCCAGAAATTCTTCTGACGGTAGAACATAATTAACGTCCATATCCGTATAGTACTGTATTCTCATAGAAAAAGGGATGCTTACTGTTGCCAAAACTTCATATTCTCTTGTCTCTCCTGCATTGTTATTTACAGCAATGGTCTCACCCGGCAGAAAATATGGAACAAGGTTACTCTCTTTATCGCCTCCGTTATTATACTCGTTTACGATGATATATTTACCGGTCTTAAATTTATCTGCATCATATTTTCCCTGAACAAAATCCAGATTACGGACAGCATAATCATCCATACCATAAACTTTGGCAACCGTTCCAGTGCTCTCATTGAGATATTCGATTTCTCCATCACCGGCAGCATATGAAGCCCCATCCCTCATCCATGTATCTACATTTTCATTGTCAAGAAGCCTTTCCTTAAAACGAGCAAAATCCCTGTCACCCAGTTCCTGATAGCAATACTGTTCAGCATATATATTTCCTATGTCCAGAATCCCATCCTGCTTCTTAAGTTCACTGATAAATGAATCGGTAACCCCGTCATAAGTCTGCCCGGTTGCTCCAAGATTATCTGTTATTGCATCTGCAACTGAAAAGTCCGTTTTGACATAATTAGATATGTATTTACTCTCGTCAAATCCGATGATCATCGTATATACGCTGTTTAACACAACCAGCGACAGTGCAAGGGAGAACACAACATAAAAGCAGCGTTTCTTTTCCCTAAAAACATTCCTTAAAGCAAAACTCACAGGAGTAAACTTCCCATTATGCTTCTTTGTTTTGCAGGCGCTGACATTCTCAGTATATCTGAGGGCTTCTATAGGTGTTACCTTTGATGCAAGCCTAACTGCTTTCCTTACCGATAACCTTACTGTGATATAGGAAAAGAGAATTGAAAACGCCAATACCCAGACATTTATTACAGCCTTATTGTCAGTTGTTTCCGAGAATACAAGCTGTCTCATGACAAGAGGAAGAAGCAGGCGGCCAACAATCAATCCTCCTATCATACCCATGATAATCCCGGACACAGCATGATAAACAGACTGCCATTTCACTATATTTCTAAGTTGTCTGCTACTGGTTCCAACTGTTTTAAGAAGCCCATATGAGCGTATGTCAGTATAGATATTTATCCTGTATACGTTGCTGATGATGAGATATCCCGAAACAAAAAATGTTGCAAGCATTGTTATCATCAGTAAAACAGTAGTAAGGTCCATTGTTCCCACTGATGATGCCCAGTTAACACCAATCTCTGTATTATCCGGAAGCCCATTCCTTACAACCGTTTTATATGTCTGGCCACTGATATCAAACGGAAAATAAAAGTCTATATCTGCGCAAATTCTTCCATAAAGATCATCCACAGTTCCCATGAAACCATCTTCATAAAACGAAACCGTCGGTGTCGGAGAATATTTGTCCTGAAAAGCCTTAGATACCAATACCATTTGAGCCATGGATATCCTGTCGCCGGTGTAGATTCCTGAAATCCTGAATTCTTTTTCTATAATACCTTTTCCGGTTTCAATCTGCAGAGGAAGCATACTCCCAATCAATGATTCATATTCAGAAGTATTTCTCGCATCCATACCAAAAGCCTGCAAGATCAGGCTGCTGACTGCAATTTCGTCCTCCTTTACCGGAAGATGTCCTACTTCAGGATAACAGAACCCCTTTTTTGCACTTGTTTCATCGCAATAGTTTGCCTCTGTATACAGTTTTAAAAGTTCCTGATTAACAACATTTCCGACATATATTCTCTCTGATACATCTTTCAGCTTGGAATCTTCTGCAATCCTGTTATATTCATCCTCAGTGAGGTTCTTAATACTTGCATCAGATGTTCCTCCCGATTGTCTTGCAGTTGATTCCTGAAATTTTGATACTATGCTTCCTCCAATTGTGAAAAGAGCTGTAAACATAAATGTACAAAGCGCAATCGCAGCTATGACCACCATACTTTTTCTATGATTCGCTTTTACTGTTTTTAATGCTATTTTTCTTATAACTTTCCTATTATTGACCCTTGGTCCCTTCATCCTTCTGTCGTTCCTCATACCTCACACCTCTTTTGACACTATAAGGCCGTCTTCAATCCTTATAATCCGGTCAGCCATCTGGGCAATCTCATCATTATGCGTGATCATGATAATGGTCTGTGAATACTTCTCCCCAATGACCTTAAGAAGCCCCAAGACATCCTGACTTGTCTTTGAATCAAGGTTTCCTGTGGGCTCGTCTGCCAGAATGACCTGCGGTGCTGAAGATAACGCTCTTGCAATTGCAACACGCTGTTGCTGTCCTCCGGAAAGCTGATTAGGATAAGCATTCCTCTTTTCTGTGAGCCCCAAGGTATCAATAATCTGATCCACGAACTCCTTGTCAGGGACATTACCATCAAGTTCTATCGGCAGCACAATGTTCTCATATACAGAAAGAACCGGGACAAGGTTAAAAGACTGGAATACAAAGCCAATCTTCCTTCTGCGGAATATGGTCAGTTCTTCATCTTTTAAAGTAAAAATATCTTTTCCATCGATTGAAACAGATCCTGAAGTCGGGCGATCAAGCCCTCCAAGCATATGCAGCAAAGTTGATTTACCGCTCCCTGATGTACCTACTATTGCAATAAACTCTCCCTTTTGTACCGAAAGGTTAATCCCTTGCAGTGCCTCTACTGCTGTATCACCTTTTCCATATGTCTTTTTCAGATCTGATACTCGTAATATTTCCATTCTGAGCCTCCACTATAATGAATTTTGCTTGCAAAATACTTGCGCGTGAGCGGATTGCTTTAGCAATATACTCCTCTCCGCGAGCTGCGCATATAAAAATCACCTGTAAAGGAGCATACCGATCTCCTCTACAGATGATTATCACATACAAATCTTTCCAGAATCTTTCAAGACATTACTTTAAATCTTACAGTTTTGTCATATTTCACTTTTTCGGAAGGAAAACAGAGAACGTAGTTCCTTCTCCCAGCTTAGAACTTAACTTAATGTAGCCTCCTTCACCTGATATTATCTCTCGAGCAAGATGTAGGCCAATCCCAACACCTTCCTTGGATTTCACATTGCTTCCACGGTAAAAACGCTGGAATACTTTTGCTGATTCTTCCTCAGGAATACCTATACCGGTGTCACTGATATCTACGCAGGCAAACATTTCGTAATCCTTTGTACTGATCGTAATACTTCCCTGATCAGTATACTTGATAGCATTATCTACGATATTTACAATTGCTTCCTGCGTCCATTTCTTATCAATAAGTGCCCTTGCATCAGTATCTTTAATCTCCAGTTTTATGTCCTTAGCCTCAGCCTTTTCCCGAAGCTGTATGGCAACATCCTTTAATAATGGATTAAGCTCTTCATTATCAGTCTCAAGTGACAGAATCCCGTTTTCCAGCCTTGAAAGTTTTACAAGACTGTCTATCAGGAACCTTAGTTTTTCTGCCTGTGCATGTATAGCTTCGACATTTGATTTTTCATCGCCGGTAAGATCAGCACTTTCAAGCAGTTCACTATATAGAATAAGATTTGAGATTGGTGTTTTGGTCTGATGGGAAATATCTGAAATAAGGGATTTTATCTTATCACGTTCATCCTTAACGTTCTGTGCAGAGATGGAAGATACGCTTAAAAAATCCGACAGTTCCGACTCCAGTTTAGATAACCGCCCCTCATCAAAATGCTCCGGTGCAAACTCCCCATTCATTGCCGTATGAATCATGCTTTCCAGGGAGTCAAATAATTTCCTGGTTTTTACTCTATTAATTACGATTGCTATGCAGGCGACAATCATAAGGCAAATGCCGATAACAAGAATAAGTTTATCCATTCTCTTTCACCCAGCTATAGCCTATCCCATATACTGTTTTAATCTTTTCCTGCGCAGAAAGCTTATCCCTAAGCCTTTTTACAGTAACAGATAATGCATTCTCATCAACATATTCAGCCCCATCAGTCCAGAGTCTGTCTATCAGGTTTTCTCTTTTTACGGTCATCCCTGCATTGTCTGTCAGTGCTCTTAACAGACGCTGCTCTGTTTTCGATAGTTCCACAGTTTTACCATTTACAGAAAAAGCCATGTTATTATAGTCAAACGCATAAATACCATCATCAAATACACCTGACTCATTTCCATGATTAGTCTTTCGCAACTGAGTATTTACTCTTGCACGCAGAACAGCAAGGGAGAAAGGCTTTGTAATATAATCATCAGCGCCTTGCTCAAGTCCTGTAACAATATCCTTATCCGTATCATTAGCAGTTAAAAGAATTACCGGTACATTGGGTGTTTTTCCTTTTATTTCCTTTAACAGGTCCAATCCACTTCCATCAGGAAGGTTGATATCCAAAAGTACAAAAGAAACTGTACCAAGAGACAACTGTTCTTTTGCTTCATTTATACTTTCACAAGACACAATCTGCCTGTCATTTTCTTTTAAAGCCTTGCATAGCCCCTGATTTAAAGTTGTATCGTCCTCAACAATAAGAATCTGTTCCATAGCTCCTCACCTAATAACATCTTTTGTGTCATATTCCAAAGGCATGTTTTAACATCATGTTCACCCGACTATCTTTTAATGCTCATAAAAAGAAGCATGTATTTTCATTACCAAAACACATGCTTCTATGATATCACAACATCAAATACTTGTTATCGTGCAACAATGATTTCCTCAGCCATTTCAAAGAGTTCATCAACTGTCATATCAGATTGAAACATCAATCGAACCCCCATCTGAAACCGGAGCTGCCATTGCCGGCATTGATACGGTTACCCCCTGCACTGCAGGGCTTCCAACCACTTCAGAAGCTGACTGTCCACCTCCCATACTGGGAATACTTCCGGCTTTTCCAAGCTCATGCTTGATCATATCTTTAAGATATTCCATATTTGCTTTTACTATAGCCTTGTTTTCTGAAGCCCTGTGCTTTCTCTTAAGATCCTCGAAATCCTCTTTGCTCATATGCGGATCTACGACTTCCATATCTTCAAGCATCTCCATGGTTTCTTCCAACTCTTCCAATTCTTCCTCGCCAAATTCAGAGATCATCTTGTTCAGGTCTGCCATCATTTCATCCGAAACATTAGCTCCGCTCTCTTCTATCTGCGAGAGAGCTTCCTGCAACTGAACCGCCCCCTCACTTTGTTCGGCGGCATTTCGGTCGTCACATCTTAAATCCGCTTCGCGGATGGTGACTCCCTGCAACTGAACCGCCCCCTCACTTTGTTCGGCGGCATTTCGGTCGTCACATCTTAAATCCGCTTCGCGGATGGTGACTCCCTGCAACTGAACCGCCCCCTCACTTTGTTCGGCGGCATTTCGGTCGTCACATCTTAAATCCGCTTCGCGGATGGTGACTCCCTCCAGCATCTCCTCGCGCTCATCGAAGATTTGGTCTTCTTTCTCAGTGATCTTTTCTTCCTCTGCCTGTGTTATGGCACTCTGAATTCCCCGAACAGCATCTTCCTGTTCGTCAAGGCGCTCATCCTGCTTCTGAGCACGAGCCACCATTTCTTCCAGCTCCAGATGATGTTTCTTTTTCCTTGCCACCATTTCCATGCGCTTTGCATGAGTTAAAGCAAACTGCAGCTCCTCAGGATCACCATCCCCCGCAGAAATCTTTCTCTTTATCTGTGTCACTGCTCTTTTTGCTGCCAGTACTGCCTGCCCGGCACTATTTGATGTCTTGGCACTCTGGATTTTGGATGCAACCTCTTTATAATTATAGGTCGGTTTTGGAGCTGAATCTTCCTCTGCTGCATCCGGGGAACCGGATGATGTCAGAAAATCATTTATTTTTTTATTATTCTGATCTTGCTGAGAATCCTGCTTCAGTGAGCGTATCATCTGCCGCATCTGCTGTGATAATCCTTTTCGATCATTAACCTCATTGTCTGTTCTTCTGTCAAAGCTTGATACAAAAGGATTTACCGGCATCTTTCCCATAATTGTATTCTTCATGGCTCCGTCAGTCTTCTGAGCATAGAGATTCCCCTGGGCATTCTTCATGTACTGTGAACTATATAGATTATTCGTGATAAATGATATATTCATGCCGTACCTCATAACATGTAGGAATCGTATTTATACGATTCCTCTCGCGCCAGCCGCACGCTGCATAGCAGCAATTTCCACCGTGCGGCTGTGTGCGTAAAACATCAGCCTCTGAAATCTATCTTTGTTCCTACCATCTGCTCGGCCTGAGTCATAACTTTTCCGGATGCATTATTGTATGAGTATGTCTGCACCTTGGAGAGAAGTTCATCCATGGAATCTGCTTCGAATGTTACATATTCCTCGTCATCTTTAATCTTGGAATCCTCTTTATCAGTATCTTCCTTTTCAGCTTTTTTATCCCTGGCTTTTTGGATGCGTTCCTCCTGCGCCTTCTTTTCTGCTTTCTTCTTCTCCTGCAGTTTCTGAGCTTTCTTCTCTGCTGCTTTCTTTTCAGTACGCTTTTTCTGAAGATCTGAAGATTTATTTACAGTGGCAAAGAAACTCTCCTTACCATTAGAATCAACACTCATCCCAAAATTCTTAACACTTGCGCCGCTGCTGGCAAGTCCCATCTTAGCCTCTGACATCTTTGTCTGTGCCATGGCAATGATTCCTTCATACTTCTTACGATATGATTCATCCGTCGCCATCCGCTCAAGCTTCTCTTCATCTATAAGGACTACCATTTTGTTGGCATTGCCATAGGAGGCAGCATTCTGCTGGACCTGTGCTTTCATATCCTTGCTGACAGCAATGAACTCCATATTATGATATTTTGATTTCAGCGAATTATAGTAGTCCTTTGCCTTATCGGAAAGCTGCACATCTCCAATAGTCATCCCATATTCAGTTTTTCTGGGCACAAGTGAACTCGTGGTATCTATCGGACTCCACGCTTTTGTTTCTACTTTAGCCTGCTGAGAATTTTTTGCTGAACCAGCCTGATCTGCCCTACCTGTATCAGGAGTCTTAGATACTCCTGATTTCTCATTATAGACACTCTGCTTTATTTGCTGATATGCGGAAATACCATTAATTCCTGCCATACTGATCTACCTCCTTGTAAAAAAGCCGACATCCATTTCATTCATATATATCTAAAAAAGCATAGTAAGACACTTATCCATTTCTTATATATCTTTTATCGTCTTAACTACTGCCTTAATGTACCCTTAAAATATAAAAAAAGTATAAAGTTCTTTGTACCCTTAATTGTTGTACAAAAAAGGCCTTCAGAAAACAAATCCTGAAGGTCTTCCATATTACTGCAATACCAGCCCATAAATCACAGATCATCTGTCTTTCCACCTGGCATCCAATCCATAGAACATAAGTATTCATAAAAAGTCATGTATTCCGGAAACTGGATCTGCTCATCCTCAGAAGTATTCGCTGATAGCGAGAGATTCTTTCCGCAACCAAGTAATCCTATACTAAGACCCAATATAGTTATTGCAGACAATACCTTTTTCATTAAATAATTCCCCATCTTTATTCTTTATGCCTTTTGTCTTTTAAAGTCTCCCAATAAATATTACCACTCATATATCCAAAAGTCTCTTCATCACAGAATCTTTTGACTAGATCCGAACGTAAATCCTCGTAATAATCTTTACCGTATTGCTTGAAAGAAAGGTGTGAAAACAGTTTTGACTTGGTAAAATCTGATATGGAATCACAATTACTAATCAGGGCCTCCATAATCCTAGCCGTTTCATCAATATTTTTCTCATAAGCAGCAAGCTCTAACTGCATTGATATTTCCTGATAAACACCCATGTCAAAACATTTTGCTACATCACTACTGGCATCTGCCACCCTGTGAGCCAGGTCCAAATCACCATCTTCTTCACACAGGATTTGTAACGCATTCATAATAACGCGAAGCTGATTCACTTCTGCAAGCATCATTTCTTCATATGCCACATAAGCCTCATTGATCTTTCCGGTTTTTGCATATATATTTGACTGCATCAGCTTACGTTCCGGGTTATCTTCTGAATAGTATAATAGATATCTTTCAGCGGTTTGATAATTCTCTTTTCTGTAATATAAATGAAAAAGAGCCTCCGCTGCGGATTTTCTTATTGATGAATCCTCTGATTCCAATAACCCGGAAAACCATGAACAAATCACATCGTCATATCGGTCACTATCATATATTTCATTAAAAAGCCTCGCCGCATTAAGTACAGTCGCTACTTGCCACTTCAGTCTTTCGTTACCGGGATACTCTTCAATTTTCTTTTTAGCATCTGCAAAGACATCCTCATATGGCTCGTGCTTCAACCTTCTGTCCAATTCCTTGATGAAGATATCGATCTCTTTATCAGTGATATCATCTTTAAATGACAGTAATTCATCAGTAGAAATGCCAAATAATCTCGCAATAGGCACTAATAGCGAGATATCCGGAAGTGTATTGTCATTCTCCCATTTATTTACCGCAAGAGTACTCACTCCAAGCCTGATAGCCATTTCCTCTTGTGTCAGTCCTTTTTCTTTGCGGTACTTTCTTATTACTTTTCCAATAGACATCTGCAATTCCTCCAAACAGTATTGGAACCGGTTCAATAATAATGATACCTAAGAGGCTCTGATTTTGCTATTGAATTCAGGTTAATCATTTGGAAATATTTTTAACCAGTGAGAAATTCTTGATTCTTCATATATAAAAAGGCATGTACCTGTTATTTAAGGCACACACCCTTTAACCTGCCTGCCGTAGCAACATACGTTACAATAAAGAATAGCAGAGAATACTTCAGTTCCTGCCTGAGAATATGATACTACACTATGCCAATTTATTCTGATCCTGCAGCATTTCCCGACGCTCAATGGCTTCCTCAGTCAATTGTTTCTGATAATCCTTTTTCTTGTAATACTCCTCAAGCTGCTTCTTTTGTCTGGCAGCTCTTTGAGCTCTTATCTGAGCGTTAGTATTATTATTGTTTCTCTGTCGATTCTGAGTACTCTGATTTCTTATCTGTTCCATCAACTGGTCTAGCTTTTCTTCATCCGATAATAGCTCAGCCTCGCGTCCTTTTATAGCCATATCCACATGCTGAATAGTCCCTGCTCCCCCGTTCTCTTTTAGGAACATGCCTGTTTTCCGGATCTTTCCGTCAAGAACCTGATCTGCACCATCCATTCTGAATTCTGTTTCTTCTGCTACAAGGAAAATTGCTCCAATGTCTGCTTCCTTAATACTCTTTAATTCATCACCGCTTTCAGTCTTGTACCACACTTTAAGCTGATCAAAAACCTCATCATTTTCATCTATCCATCCATTTCCATCTATGTCATATTCTGCAAGATCCTTGAAGCCATCACCACTTTTCACTCCAAAAAGCTCATTTCCATCGTTAATCTTGCCGTCTCCATTTTTGTCCAGTGCAAGGAATCCGCTTCCTTCACCAAGCGTAGAGATCTCATCCTCTTTTCCATCAGCATCCAGGTCAAATTTGAATTTCTTATCACTAAGCCCTGCAGTGTCTGATCCTGTATTTATGATAAGTGGATCAAACAGCGCATCTAGCGGAGAAGCCATCGGAACAAAAACTTCTGACACTTTGCATCGTTCCATAGAGGAGTTCATATCAACATCAATACTTCTACCATCTGTAGTTTTGACTGTTCCCTTGGCTTCATAGGTTGTCGTTTCTGTCTCAGTTGTTTTATCGACGAGACCAACAAATCCCATGTTGCTGCCTTTTCCAGTTTGGCCGTACTGTTTATCATAATATCTTGACGCTGTACTGTTTATTTCACTCTGATCAATTCGCATATAGAGCCCTCCTTAAGCTTCTGTCAAATATCTCACTGCAAGCTTCACTAAGTTCGGCAATACCTCACTAAGTGCTCTGCTCAAAAAGCGCCTTCCGTAGCTTTAATCTATGTAGTTTTTCCTTACGCCAGCCAGTTTCCTAAAAATGATGAAAGTCCATAGTTCCCGGTAAGCCCATAGCTGCTCCAAACAGATCCGGCGCCTCCTATTTTACTCATTAACACTCCATAATAATCCATCCCAAAATTCATGCGATCACCTCCTCACCAATGTCATTAAGTTAAGATGACACTATAAAGATCTCTACATCAGAAATGGTGTAGGGGTCTTTTTTTCTAAAAAGTAGTTGACAGATAAACATAAAAGTGCGGCCGCTTTCGCTACAGATTATTATAAGAGGTAGCGAAAGCGGCCCTTGAAATTAGAGGCAAAAGTCTTTATTTCAAGGAGGTGCACATGAAAGCAAAACTGGTTAGAGACACTTTACTAAAGGAGATACGCACTGTTTGTAAGTCCATTGAACAGTTCTGTGTCTCTCCAGGAAAGGATTTTGTAAGAAACAGAAAAATGCCGATTGAAAAACTCATTTTGACAATCATTGGTATGGGAAGCAGAAATATCACAAATGAATTATTAGATTTTTATGATACTTCTCCAGATACGCCTACAGCTTCCGCTTTTGTACAGCAGCGAGACAAACTTAAGTCTAATGGCCAGCCGTCATCGTCAAATACATTATCACCATTAGTGTAGGGGCTGTGTCCGGAATAAACCCAGTCTGCTAGCAGGTTCCATTCTTCTTTGGTCATATACCTGTTCTTCAGAAAAATGCTTATGCTTCATGGTATTTCTATCAGCAGGTTCCGCCATTTTCTTTTTCTCTGCAGCAGTATCTGCATTTCCAGATGTTATAGATGACATGGATATCATTAAGGAGTTGTAAAACTTTTGAATTTGCAAATATACAGAAACTAGTAAATATTCGGGGTTACGGGGTGAAACTACTTGGTTGCGTTTCGTAACCTTGTCTATTGTGCAAACGGTATTTGGTTCATATTATGTGCACAGCAAACGAATCCAAACTAAAAAAACTAGAAATCCTATCAATTGCATCCGTGATCCTTATCCTCTTTATCATAAGCAGGTACTTTGCCTGGGAAAAGAGCAAGGTGTACGACGAGCTTGATGAGGCCCGGAAGGAATATCACGACGAAGTAGTGGGTTATGATCCCTATGCAAAGGGCCTTAATAAGTATGTGAAAAGCGTCAAGGTCGTTGACCGGTACGATGATCGGGAATACAGCAACATGTTTTTTTACAAAAACCATGACAAAGTAACTATAGCCATGACAGATGGCTTTGATTGGCTGCCTGTGAAGGAGAGATGCGCTATCTGCGCTGAGGTAATGGATGAGATCAGGCCGGAGATGAACAGGTATTTTAAAAAGAGCCGTTTTACCAGCTGTATTCGGATAATCAGCAGGGGATGTACATGCAATATCGTGGCAAGTCCCTGGATGTAAGCTACGAATGCGTTTTTGAGTTCCGCACCTCCAGTTATGAGTATACTTTCCCGCTATATGGCAACATGACTGTGACCGGCATCAAAACGAGGTCAGCTCTGCACTACGAGTACGGCTACATGAATGGCGAGCTGTGGAGATTTGAGGATAAGAACGCTCCCAAGAAGTCAGAGGCAAAAAAGACTACGGAAAAGAAGACAGAGAACACCGGCAGTAGCAGCTCCGGGACTTATAAGAAGTCGTCGAAATCCACTTATGATCCGTATGATGCTAAAAAATACAACTCCGCCCAGGACTTTGCGGATGACAAGTACGAGGAGTTCTACGACTATGAAGATGACTACGAGGATGAGGATGAGGCTTATGATGCAGCCGAGGACTACTGGAATGAATTTTGATAAATCTACAAAGTTGAAAAATTGAACTAAGTTAATTTAATAAATATTGTTGACATGTCACCCAAAGTGTGTAATACTGTATTTAGTAAGAGGAGTACGAGTTATGAATCTTATGCATGTACATTGAAAACCGAATAGTAAAGTGGAGTTCTCAGGCGAGCTATCGAGAGGAGCTTGCAGTATGAACTTTAACGAATGGGTAATTAGAACTAAGGAAAAGGCTGAATCAGAGGTTACTACACTTAAGACTAAGGTGAAGGACCATAGCGAGAAGGTTGTCGATGCTTTTAACGAGTGGATAGGCACCAAGCAGGGAAAGCTTTTTATTAAGCTGATGAGTTTGGTCGCTAAGGCCACCGTCACTGTTATGGTCAACAGGTTCTGGAACATGGTATTTGAACTTTTATCAAAGATTAAGATTCACTGAATCCTTCATATCCAGGCACCATCTGGTGCCTGGAATACCCAAATAAACTCTTGAGAGCCGCATACAGCGCTATATTTTAATGAAAGGCGATTGATGACAAGACCAGAGATTTTTTGAATTGAACTAACACTTTGGATCCGATTATATGAAAAATAAAATGTCTGAAAGGAGGACGCTTTTGAGAACTGAAACTTCTGCTTTGTATACTAAATTACTAAATGATCAAATTAGCCGTTTGTCCGATAATTTACAATTATTTTTTATATTGAATCGGATAACATGATTCTTTTCATCTAATTGATTAGTTAATAGTAGAATTAGAATTGGCTAATGCTGGTGTGCATGCGTAACTGTTGTTGCTGATGCTGCTGAAGAACTCCACTTATTATAGGTTTAAAAAAAGGAAATATGGATAAAACAATTTATTATTATTTGAGAGTATTACGAAAAAAAGATGTTAAGGAACTAGCGGATGAATTGCTGGTAAGTCCTTCATACGTCAATGCTATTGAGAATGGAAAAAAGGAACCATCAGTCAGATTGTTTAGAGATTATGCTAATGCGCTTGGTTTAAAACAAGAGACGCTGAAAAGACTGGTGAATAATTCCAAACATATGAGTATAGAAAAAATTATTTATTTATTGCTAAAAGAGAGTTTCGGAGAGGAAGAATTAGAAAGCAAATGAAGGCCAGCCCTGTAATTAAGGGCTGGCTTTTTGTGGGGTAATCAAACTTTTTGAGGGTTTGCCAAACATTTTGAGGGTCTGACTTGAGGGCAATGTCATTGAAGTTAAGATGACACTATAAAGATCTCTACATCAGAAATGGTGTAGGGGTCTTTTTTTCTAAAAAGTAGTTGACAGATAAACATAAAAGTGCGGCCGCTTTCGCTACAGATTATTATAAGAGGTAGCGAAAGCGGCCCTTGAAATTAGAGGCAAAAGTCTTTATTTCAAGGAGGTGCACATGAAAGCAAAACTGGTTAGAGACACTTTACTAAAGGAGATACGCACTGTTTGTAAGTCCATTGAACAGTTCTGTGTCTCTCCAGGAAAGGATTTTGTAAGAAACAGAAAAATGCCGATTGAAAAACTCATTTTGACAATCATTGGTATGGGAAGCAGAAATATCACAAATGAATTATTAGATTTTTATGATACTTCTCCAGATACGCCTACAGCTTCCGCTTTTGTACAGCAGCGAGACAAACTTAAACCTGAGGCGTTAGAGACTATATTCAAATCATTTTCTATTAAATTGTTAGCTAGCTCAGTGAAGCAAATGTCTATCCTTGCAGTCGATGGTTCTGATGTTCAGATAGCAACAAATCCCACAGATACAGAGTCATATTTCACGGGGATGAATGGTCAACATCCTTATAATCTTTTGCATCTGAATGCTCTCTATGACCTTAATCAAAACATATACTTGGATTCTGTCATTCAGAAAAAGCACAATTATAACGAACATTTAGCGTTAATATCGATGGTCGATAGATCAACAATACCAAAGGCACTTTTGATAGCCGATCGAGGATATGAATCTTACAACAACATGGCGCATATTCAGGAAAAGGGGTGGTTTTTTCTTATTCGCATAAAAGATGGAATACATGGTATTAAAGATGGTTTGGACCTTCCAACAACAGACACTTATGATGTTGAATTCAATTTAAAGTTAACCAAGAAGAATACCAAAGAAACAAAGGAATTATTTAAGGATAAAAATCATTACAAATACATATCACACACAACACCACTTGATTATCTTCCGCCTAAGTCACGGAAAGCAGATCCTCTGGTGTTCTATACGATTAGATTTCGGGTTGTTAGGTTTCCTATTTCGTCAAATGCTTATGAAACAGTAATAACAAATCTAGATTCAAACGATTATCCCCCATCTGAAATAAAAAAGCTTTATGCAGCTCGATGGGGAATAGAATCATCCTTCAGAGCATTAAAATATACTCTTGGAATGGTTGATTTTCATTCAAAAAAAGTAGCGTGTATTCTGCAGGAAATATATGCGCACCTAATAATGTATAACTTTGCGGAAACGGTCACTTCGCAGGTATCCATCCGCAAAAAACAAAGGAAACATACGTATAAAGCAAACTTTACAGTAGCAGTCCATATGTGCAGACTATACTACCTCAGAAAAACAACGCTACAAGTTTTGGAAGCCATTATTTCGAAGAACCTCTTGCCAATTCGTCCGGATAGGAGCCGAGAGCGAAAATTTGCACCGAAAGTTTTCCGAGGCTTCTTATATAGAGTAGCATAACTAAGTTTAAATTCATAACAATGAATAGGCAGATGAGAGTCTGCCTATTAGTCATACCATAAACATCAAAAGAGAGACTGAGATAATGCTATCAGTCTCTCTTAGATATACACTTGTTTAATTCTGGGTCCTTAACTAAATGACATTGACCTCCTCACAAGGAGCTTTTTCCTTTGCTATTTCAAGTATCGTCCATGAAATAAGACAATTAAATAGGATTGTAACGAAGGGACAGTTTAATGTAATGAATAGTCATTTTTCTTTTGACTGCAGCATTACCGTAACGATAAAAGTATTATTTTCAGTCTCAACTTTGACTCCGCCAAGATATTTTTCTGCGATGTTTTTTACACTTTTTAGCCCAATACCATGCTGCCCATTATCTGTTTTTTCCTTTTTCCTGCTAACTATCGAGCTATCTTTGTCCCGTATAACAGTTCCATCATAGGAATTTTCTGCTTTTATCAGATAAAAGTTATCTTTTGAAGTCCCATATAGCTTTATAAATCGTTCTTTATTCGATACCAATGCCACCGCTTCCAATGCATTATCTAAAAGGTTATTAAGTACAATAGCCATATCCATAGCACTGATGCTCTTATCCTCAGGATAAGAAAACTCACACGCAAAGGCACATCCCTGCTTTTCTGCCTGAGTTACCGCTTCATTTATTACAACATCAGTGACCGGATTACCTGTAGAATATTTCACCCCACTGGCATTCAGCTCTATATCCATTTCACTTAAAAAATCACTTGCATCCTGATAGCGATTATTCTCGATAAAACTCTTTAAAATCATCAGCTTTCCTGCCATATCATGACGCAGAGTCCTGATCTGATCGTGATGTTTTTCAGTAAATTCTATCTTTTTTCTCAGAAACTCCTGCTCCTGCACCTGTTCCTGAAGCAAAAGGTCTTCTTCCTTTAAGCGCCTATACCGCTGCCAGGTTGCTATGGCTGATAATTCACCTATAAAGATAAGCACTGCAAGAATTGGCAGAGTATATCTAAGACTTCTCTTTTCGTCCAGCAAAACAAATACTTCATTTTGTAGCGGAACAACCATGACATCTACAATCATGTATGAAATAAAATATGATACCGCAGAGTAGATTGAAAGATAGACTGCTTCTGTCCAGGTCATATCATACTGTTCTGGACAAATCCTTTTTATTAATAAAAATTCTCCCCACACCATGACAGTCATAAATATTACTTGAGCAAGCATCAGCAAAAACATCCTGAGCCACAGTTCTTCTATCGCTCCTTCCAGCGAATAATCTATACTTCCTATGACCATGTCTGTTATTGAATTAGAAGCTGCTGTATTAATCAAATGCCAGACATAATATACGTTCTGCCAAAGAAAAAACACAAAAATCATGTGTGGCATTGCTTTTTTGTCATAAAAATAAAATATTGCTGCGATTGTCAGAACACTTATTACGGTAAATAGCCCTTTTACAGGGAAAGGAAGAGAATACAGGCATAATGCCTCAATCGTAATTACTACTGATAACACAATCCTCTTTACACTGTTCAAGACCTCTTTTTTTATAAACAGGCTCATGAAAAAATACAAAAATATGCCTCGTATCAAAATTATTGATACTCCATAAAATTCTTCTATTATCCTAATTTGCACTTCTGACATATACACCAAGTACCTCGTCACAAAATATGATCCATATATGCTTTAACAAAATCTGCATATTTATATTTGGAAATAATAATAGAATCTCCGCTGTCCATAATGGCTTCTGTCCTTGTGTACCCTCTGATATGGTTCAAATTCACAAGATATCCTCTATGTATTCTGAAAAACTCTTTTCCCAGTTCATCTTCAAATTCTGACATTCTTTTATACACTTCATAGTTTTTGCCTTTGAGATGTACAGTAGTTTTCCGGCCATTACTTTCTACATATAAAATATCCTTGATGGCTATCTGTATTGTTATTCCACCTGTCTGGATAGTTGTGTACTGTTCCCCTGCATCCTCTTCATATGCAGCTTCACATATCATCTGGGCATCCATTTTTTTCAGTTCTTCCACTGCTCTTCGAAGTTCAGACTCAAATGCAGCCTTAGATATTGGTTTAAGAAGATAACCGTAAGCTCTTACACCAAAAGCATCTCCCATTCTGTCTGGAATACCTGTGACAAATATGATAAGCGGTCTTGAAGCCCTGATACTTCGACCACTTTCTTCAATTCTTTCCCCCAGAGTTTTGGCTGCCTCAATTCCATCAGTACCACCCATAGCTATATCAAGAAAAAGCACATCTATTTTGGATCCTGAATCTATGTCCTTTATGAGGCCTTCAGCTGATGAATACTCCTTTATTTCTGCGTTATACACACTTCCGGAAAGCCATCCGTAAAGTAATTCTCGTACTGCTTTTTCATCATCACAGATTGCAAAACACATTTTTCCCATAATGTGTGAACCCACTTTCCTCTTTTATTGTCTATTACACCCATATCATCAAAACTAACAATCATAATGCCGTTAACAACAAAGTTATCTCCATAGACATAACAAAAAGCTTAACATGATTCATGTAAGCTTTTTGAATTCCAACTATATTTTAATCATAACATTATGCCAGCACTCTCTATAGGTCAATGTTATGAATGGTCAGTTTTATGTCATGAGTGGACATTATTCCTTCTTAATTATGGGTTCGCGGCTACAGAGATAAAAGTGCATAAGAATTACCAAAACACATGCTTCTATGATATCACAACATCAAATACTTGTTATCGTGCAGAACACTGCCCTTCATTTTTTATATAATCCTATTCCTTATATCTTAGATTACCATTCAGCAGCACATCAAATTTACCGGCATACATTTCATCTATGACCTGTTCGCAAGGCACTCTGCAATATCGCATTTCTTTTGATGTGTCATGAACTCTAAAAGTGGTCTGTTTATTCTTCCGGCTTTCTTCAAGATACGAGTCCAAATACGGCTGCGCCTCTTCTCTTGTCATGTTAGCATCCACATTAAGCCGCATAAACGATGATAACACACTGATGCACCTTGCACCTCCAAGACTTACTATGCCATTTCGAGCATTTCTATCATCCGAACAAAAGACATATATCTGCTCGCCAAATTTTATACTAAGCGTCTGAAGAAGGACATAACTTTTAAGCTCTCCGAGATTATTACCAGGTCCTATATCGTCACAGTCTTCCGAAAGCTCCTTCAAAAACTGTTCTTTTGTAGTCTTCAAATAATCAACACCCTGGAGTCTCTTAAACTGTTCTTCAAAATATCCGCTTCTATATGCCTCACACCCATTTTTCAACATATTGGAATACATAGCCACTGCTGAATCTGAGTATATAACCTTTAGTTCATCAACAATCTCTTCGTCCGTAATACAATGAACCACTCCAGATGATATCTTTTTCTCAAGCCACTCAGGAGAGCCTGCAATATTATGCCTTTGGAGTTCTGTTTTTATCTGTTCATGACAATAGAAGCGATACCCCGGCATCTCCGTTATACGATCAATCAGCTTATTCTCTTCATCCTTTCGGATCAAATGCGTCTTGGAAATAAAATCAGTATCAAGAAGAGCATATTTCTCTTTCATCAAATGCCCACCTCTTAGCCTTCCACGAGAAAGCCCTTTCTGATTTTTTCCAAATACTCCAAATCCGATTTCTCACGGCTTTCGGTCAGAAGTTCCTGTTCTTTGTTGTACTCCATATCATCAAGGAGACTTCCAAGATATGAAAGGTCCTTACTATTTTGTTGCCATTTTAA
Organism: Butyrivibrio sp. NATIVEDY162; assembly: GCF_045999815.1. Taxonomy (GTDB): domain Bacteria; phylum Bacillota; class Clostridia; order Lachnospirales; family Lachnospiraceae; genus Butyrivibrio. The sequence continues at coordinate 109,230 of NZ_CP172574.1, read as the reverse complement.
AGCTTTACCCGTAAGTTTAATTCTTTCTGAAACATAATCAGAGTCACATTCCAGTAGTTCTTTGGCTTTACTATTTGAAATATCATGGTTCTCAACAAGCCTCAGTACCACCGCCTTGTACGGAAGTGCAAACAATTCCATCAAGATAAGGACATCATCAACAGATATCTTATCTGCAGCAATACCATATAGTTTGATCTGCTCATCCAATATTCCGTCAGGCATTAGAAGTAATCCAGCAAAAGCGTTTGCCTCAAGATCCTCCTGAGATTTCGCAGTATCATCCGCAGTTTTTGAATCCAATAATGAGCCGCTTGCTATGGTACTAGGGTCTATATCTTCAGCATAGCAGTGAATGTGGTACATCTCATGAGCAACAGCAAATATCTGTTTACAAAGAGCCAAGCTGGAATTGATGCAAAGAAATATTGTTCCCTTTTTTACAAAGGTAAATGCCCATAATTCATCATCCTTAAAAGGATATCTGAGCACTTCCAGCGTTAATTCCCTTTTTCTGGCATAGTTTTCAGCAATGCTAAATATGGAATCACGGATAATCGTGCTTCCACAATAATTTACAGAAAAAGCTTTTGCCAAAGCATTTATGCTCTCAAACTGTTTAGGCTGCTTGCCAAACAGGCTTTCTTCCAATATATTCCCCATTAGTCATTCCCCCAAGGCTGCATCATGGCATTTCCATTTTCACGTACTCTCTTGTGGAAAAGAATCATATCTGAAAGTTCATCAGCTATTTTCAGTGCCTGTCTTGCCTCTTCAGACTGAACTTTGCCCATAAAAGCATGGACAATATCAGTATCCCCATATTCAGGAGAAATCCTTGTGAGTTCCTCCATCCTTACACCAAGGTATTCAGCTATAGACTTAAGTTCAATGGCATTAATCATGCGTGCACCATTCAGCATCTTATTCACCGTCTGCTTATTTGTCCCAAGTGCTTCTGCAAGATCTGTCTGTTTTTTATTCTGTTTCTTAAGCAGTGCAAGTATATTGCCTGCAATCATCATATTCATATCAATCATGAAAAGTGTTCCTCCTATCGTTTGCATGTAATAGGTTTTTACACTTATATCGTACATCCGCTCCTTATAACAGTCAATATTACATATACTTTTGATTATATCTACTTGCATTAGTCACCAATAGAGTTACTAAAATTTCAGTATAGTTCCCTTTAATAACAAATACCTCCTAAAAATCACACTTCCGCATCGACCATGCCACCTACTTCTGTCATGCCTGCATTCTGTACCATCACAGGCATCTCATCTCCGCCAAGTGATAGTGAAACACCATTATCAAAACCTGATGAAACTGAAGATTTTCCCAGGTTTTCTTTTTCTGCCTGAAGCCTTTGAAACATTGCCTTTAGATATTTTAAGTCAGCCTTCATGATATCCCTTGCTTCATCAGATCTGTGTTTAGCCTTTAGCTGTTCAAGGTCCTGTGGCTCCATGGTTCCTGAAAGTGCCTCTGCCATCTCGTCTAGCTCCTGATCAAGCTGAGCCGTTTCCTCAGCTTCTTCATACATCTCCTCAGCTGACATTTCCAGTTTCTCCATAAGAGCCTCGAACTCTTCCTGTTCAAGTTCTCTTATTTCTTCATCCGACTGAACCTTATCTAATGGATTTTCCTGCTCAGAAGGCAATTCTTCGTCCATGTTCTGTTCGGCAGTTTCTTCCATTTTCAAGTTCTTCTTTTTCTTCTCACAGGCACGTTGAACCATTTCCGCATGCAGGATTGCCCTCAAAATCTCTTCATCATCGTACTCTCCGGTTTTCAGTTTCTTCTGAAGATTACCGATTTTTATCCTGATTCCGATAGAAACCTGAGCAGCTTTTGCAGAAGTCCTGGCACTTAATACCTGTGCCGAAACCTGCTTGAAGCTATACATTGCGGGTCTCTTCTTTTTTGAGCTATTACTCGTTTTCCTTGGTCTGGACATAGAGATGGTTCCAACATGATTCCCATTAAGGTCATATAGGCGCTTTGTGTAATACTCTGTATTTCCTCTGATCTGTAGTTCATATCCATACATGAGCTACCTCCTTACCTACCTGGCTCCGCATACAAAAAAGGATCATTTATCCCGCAGTACATCTACAACAAATGCACTATTTGCATATAAGGTGATGCAAAAGGTATAACGATCCTCATTTACTATATTTTTTATAAGTCGCCATCCTTGCATAACCCTGTACTCTTCCGTGAGTACTTAGTTTTATTTATTATCAAAAATCATTTTCAGGTTTTCACATCAATGCTCACACTGACACCTTCTGCTGCAGCCACCTCTGCTCCGGTGGATTTTGCAATCTTTTCATCAATATGAGGCACCTTTGTATTATGAGTGGACTCTGAAACCACAGAAACTTTCACGCCATCGACGTCGATTTGCTGTGCCTTTGCATCCTCTTCGTCCGAGAATCCGGATGCCCTTGCCTGTGCATTTTCGGTTCTTGCAGCTTCTTCCGCTCTTCTTTCTGATGCAGCCTCCTGAAGATGGTGTTCCTGCTGCTTTCTCTCGGCTCTCTTCTTTTCGCGCGCTGCCTGAACTTTTTCGTTTTCTTTCTGCTCTATTGCATCAGCTTCTCTGGCTTTCTGCATTTCTTTATTAGTCTCAGCAATCTGCTCCATATTGTTATTTGCTATGTCCTCAGATCTTTTCTGAGTTTCGGCCAGTTCTTCTTTCTTTTTTGTGGTATCCGCACCGGATGCCTCATCTCTCTTGATTTCAGAATCCAAAACACCGGCCTTTCCATCCATCTGCTTTTTAACTCCCTGCTGAAGCTGTATCTGTTTCATGGATGTACTGGCAGATATAAGAGACTGAGTCATTACATTTGTTAAAGCCATCTTACTTACCTCCTTTGCATCACTCCTCTTACAGTCTTACCAAGCTCACGATGTTCGCTAAGTGCGACTAGCATCTTTGCAAAAAAAATGGAAGTTCTCTCATCTCTAAAATCAGCTTCGGAATATTAATAGAAAACCATAATATTTTTTGCATGAAACGACCTTTTTTGGTCATGAATAGACTAAATCCATTTCAAATAACCATCATAGCGGTAAAAACTGCCATGCCATCCTCCTGCTCCAGTTGAGTTGTCCCATAATACTTTTCTGCAATTCTTCGCATATTTTTCATTCCAAAACCATGCTTATCGCGATCCGGCTTCGATGTTTCCACAAGTCCATCCTCATCAGGAATCAATAAAACACCGCTAAAGCTGTTCCTGACCTGAATCATAAACATATCACCACTGCGCCAGGACTTTATCTCCACAAACGGATTATCCTGACCTTCAGCAGCCCTTATCGCATTTGAAAGAGCATTATTTAAAATGACACCAACATCTATGGATTCCACTTTTCCTTCCTCCGGATAGTGAAAATCATCTACGAATCGTATTCCTACCTCCTCAGCCTGTCTTTGTTTCTCTGAAATCACTATATCCGTGACAGGATTTCCTGTCTTTGCATTTATGTCTACTATATGGAAATCCTCTGACCAGTCATTTAGATATTGCAAAGCCTGATTATAATTATTCTCTTTTATCAGGTTGCCGAGCACCATAATATGATTATTTGTGTCATGCCTTATCCCACGGATATCTGAGTATATTTTTTCCATTGTATGAACATGTCCTGACAACTCATCAATCTGGCTGTTTACGAGAGAGTTTTGCAGGACTTCCTCCTCAGAAGTTTTTATTTTTTGGTAAAAATAGATCACTGCTATCATGGTAAGAAAAGCTATCACTCCGAATAAAGCGCGCATTTCATGATATACAGGGTATCTGTTCCAAAAGTATTCACCCGAAGCTCTTTCAAAAGCTTCTTCCATGAAGGTACATATCCAGTAAGATACAATTATTGTTATGTACGTTGCTGATAAAAAAGCCAGTTCTCTCCATTCCATCAGCTCCTTTTTCCGGCGATACATGATTTTGATAAGATGGGTTCCGATTACCATCAAAGCGCATCGTATCGCTGCATGAATAGCCTGTGCCAAACCATAAAGCATGATCTGCTGCAAATCCCCTGTCACTTTAGGATTCATAAATGTCACAGAACATATCAGTTTCCACGGTAAAATTGACAATTCCATTGATATCCACAAAAGCAAGTACATAGTCATTGATAAAAAAACTTTCTGTGGAACATTTATCCTCTCCGTCATAACAGAGGCAGTGCATACAGCGCTGCATCCAAGAGCATAAGCAGTCAAACCTGAAAAGTTTATGGAAACAAAATAAAGTATGGACATCACCATCGCATAAACCGCCCCGAGTATAACTGCGCTCACTCTTCTTTTCAAAAATGGTATGTAAAATACAAAAACAAGCACTGCATTTAACAACACATTTACAATCATCGATATATTATTTACCTGATCCCACATGGCTTCCGTAATCATTTATTTTCTTACTCCGTTCTCTTTTTGTTGTAATCCATCAAAGCTTTTACAAAAATAGGATAGTTCTGTTTTGAGATAAGTACTTCCCCCTTAGGCATATAGCACTTTCCCGCATCATACTTCTTTACGAATCGCAAGTTTACAAGATACCCTCTATGAGTCCTGAAAAAATCATTCCCTGCAAGCTTGTGGAGTTCTGACAGATGTCCATAATATTCTATTTCATCACTTCTTGTGTGCACGATTATCCTTGCTCCATACACTTCTGCAAAGATAATGTCAGAAACGCATAGTCTTATATGGCTGCCTCGTGAATTTAACATCACATACTTCTTTTGATAGTTTGCAGCTGATTTAGTAATTTCCTCTTTTGCATCTTTTATCACACTGACCATCTTCTCACTTGAGAACGGCTTTACAAGAAAATGGAACGCTCTTACGTCAAAAGCTTCAAATACATACTGCTTTTCCCCTGTTATAAAAATGATAACAACATCATCACTAATATCACGGAGTCTCCTTGCAACTTCCATTCCGGACACACCCGGCATCATGATATCCAGGAGAATAATATCAGGCATATAACCATCTTGCTCCACAACTCTCAAGACGTCTTCTCCGGTAGAAAAGCAAATAATCTCATCATCCGGAAACGACGCATTCAGCTCAGACATTACAATGTTTCTCATTCTTTCTTCATCATCACATACTGCTATTTTCATTAGGCAATAATCCTCCAAGTTATTCGTATCACAATCGCTTGAGAAATACTATGATTTGATCACGAAACGACCTTTATCATTTCTGAATGGATAAAAAAAGGGCCGGATAGAATAATTTTTCCATCCGGCTCTACATTAACAATATAATGATATTTTACTCATTCCTTAACACTTCAAGATTTTTCTTTATAAGCTCACATCTTTGCTGAACGCACAGAACGCTTCTGCCGGGATCTTCCGGTGTTCCGAAGATATAGTCACTTAGAAGCTCTATGCTGGTCTTTGCAACATAGACCCTGGTATCACTTCCTGCGTAATATAGCAGGATGTCTCCGTTATCCTCCACAATTGCTCCATTTGAAAAAACAACATTGGACACGTCCCCTACCCGCTCCCAGCCAAGGGGACCAAGAAGAAGTCCTCCGGGCTCAGCGACTACTTTCTCAGGATTATTAAGGTCTGTAGCATATGCATAGAGGACATATCTCAGACCTGCTGCAGTATTTCTTACACCATGGGCAACATGGAGCCAGCCCTTATCGGTCTTTATCGGTACGATACATTCACCATTTTTTGCTTCGGTGATCTGATGATATCTCCTTCTGCTAAGAATTTTCTCTTCATCTATTACTGCATTTGTGATGTCATCACAAAGTCCAAAGCCTATTCCACCACCGCTTCCTGTATCTATGAAGCTGTCCATGGGGCGTGTATAGAAAGCATACTTCCCATCCACAAACTCAGGATGAAGGACAACATTTCTCTGCTGAGGGGAACGTTTTGTAACAAGATTGGGGAGTCTCTCCCATTTCTTAAGGTCCTTAGTCCTTACGATACCTGCTGCAGCTACAGCAGCTGACAGATCGTTTGTAGAATCATCATGGCTCTCAGAGCAGAAAACTCCATAAATCCAGCCGTCCTCATGCTGAGTAAGTCTCATGTCATAGACATTTGTCTCCTCCTTGCAGGTGTCCTCAAGAAGGATTGGATAATCCCAAAATCTGAAGTTGTCTATTCCGTTGTCACTCTCTGCTACTCCAAAGAATGACTTTCTGTCATTGCCTTCAATTCTTGCTACAAGATAATACTTCCCATTAAGCTTTATTGCGCCGGAATTAAGAACTGCATTTATTCCAAGGCGCTCCTGGAAATTCGGATTTGTTTTTATATCAAGATCATATCTCCAGGTAAGCGGAATATGCTCTCTTGTAAGAACCGGATAAGTATATCTTGTGTATACGCCGTTATAAAAATCAGATGGCTCGTTTTTTCTGGAAAGAAGCTTTTCCTGTCTGTCTTTTTCAATATAATATCTCTCATGTAACATTTCTTGTTATTACCTCCAAACACATTCTTCCGTTATGATACGGACATTTCCAGGGTTCAACTATAGGCTCTTTTGCAGGAACGCCTTCTGCATCCACATACCAGTACCATTCTGAGCCCTCTCTTTTATCAATAATTACTTCTTTTATATAATCCCATACTGCCTTTGCAGCATTCAGGTATTCTTTCTTCTCAGGATGTCTTTCATATGCATCCAGAAAACCGTTTATAGCTTCTGCCTGAACCCACCATACCCTGTCTTCTTTCACAATACCGTTTTCGGCTTCAACAGGTATGGATCTGCCATCAAATGCAACTTTATATACTTCGCTTACCAGATCATCTGTAATTTTGCCAATTTTCTCTGAAAGCTCAGTATCACAAAGAATATCTGTAGTCCTGTTAATAAGCCATGCCGCTTCAATATCATGACCGTATGAATACAGATCAACAAGTGAATTGTACTTTTTGTCAAAAAAGCATTCCTGCCTGTGGAGCTGCGGATTGTATATCTTTTTACTCACAATATCCAATACTTCATATAAGGATTTTCTGACCCTGTTGTCACCGGATACTCTGTAGAGCTCCGTATATCCTTCCATAACATGCAAAAGAGTGTTCATGCTCCTTGTCGCTTCCGTTCCATTCTCAGAAAGCTTCTCATTTGAAACAGGCTTAAACTCTCTGTCGAAAGCCTCCAGATATCCGTCCTCATCCCTCATCTTTTTCTCAATCAGCTCATAAAGTGATAAAGCAAGCTTAAGCGCATCCTCATCACCGGAAGCATCATAATATGACGAAAGACCATAAATCGTAAAAGCCTGATTGTATGTATGCTTGGTAGTATCAAGGGGTGCTCCGTCATATGTAACTGACCAGAAAGTCCCACCATCTTTTTTATCCAGGCAATACTTAAGAAGAAATTCATATGCATGTTTTGCTTCATCAAGAAGACTCTCATCTCCAAGCACCTTATATGCACTTGAAAAGAACCACAGAATTCTGCTGTTAAGGATACAACTCTTTTCATACTTTCTGTCCACATTAAGGTCAAAATCCATATAGCCGTAATATCCGCCATATTCATCGTCCCTAAAGCCCTTCCAGAAAGGAATTATACCGTTTACAAGCTCCTGCTTTATTTCATTTACCATAATCATTACCCCTTTACAGCTCCGGCTGCAACACCGTTATAAATCTGCTTCTGACATAAAAGGAAAATTATCAGTGCCGGAAGCAGTGACATAATTACTCCTGCACAAATAAGATGATACTGATTTCCCATAGGTCCGGTGAAGGTATAAAGTGATGTGGCTACTGTACAAAGTCTTCTCTTATCCTGCAGATACAGGCTTGCACAGTAATACTCGTTATACACACCCACACCTTTTAATATCATGTTTGTCACAATTGCCGGTTTTAACAGCGGCAACAATATCCTTGAATAAATCTGAAAATAGTTAGCACCATCGAGAAATGCACTCTCATCAAGGGATACCGGCAGATTTTCAAAAAACTGTATATATATGTAAATGGACATAACGTCCGTTCCCATCATCATTATAATATAACCATACAAAGTATTGATAAGCCCCAGATTCCCCATGATCTCATAGACAGAAACCTGCATTGCAATCCCCGGAAGGAGTGCTGCAAATGTAAACATGTTTCTGATGAGACTGTTTCCAAGGAATTTAAATCTGTTAAGTACATATGCCAGCTGCGATCCGATAAGAGTTGAGCCGACAAGTACAAATACAAGGATTATAAATGAATTGAGAAATGCCCTGCCCATATTGGCCTGTGTGAAAGCTTTTACATAATTTGAAAAATTGAAAAAGTTTTCCGGCAGAGTCATAACATTTGTTCTCTGATATTCTTCTTCTGTTTTCAGCGATGTTATTACGCAGGAAATAATTGGAAGCACTGCCATTAACGCGCAGAATATAACAGAAACGTATTTTACACATATCCATACAACTCCACTAGCACTGATCTTTTTGCTCCTAACAATTTCCTTTTCCATTGTAACTGAGGCCACTGACATTATTTCCCTCCTATCTGCTGTTTTGATTTTGCTGCAATCTTGCGCTGTTTCTTTAGTGTGCGCTCATCCGCATCGGTACCTGCATTCCTGAAAAGAAATCTGAATATGCCCTCCTGCAGGAACTTCGCAATGAAAATAATAACTAGCAGGAACACTGCCATAGCGCTGGCAAGGCCAACCTTCTGACTTGTATGTGCGATGTCATTCATAACAACAAAGAACGTGCCTGTACCATTAGCACCGCTTGTTATTACATAAGGGGGCTCAAATGCCGACAGAGAACCGGTGATTGAGAGGATCACGTTAAGGGTTACTATAGTCTTAATGCTTGGCAGAATAATGTGCCAAAAGGTTTGCCACTTATTGGCTCCATCTATAGAAGCAGCTTCATAAAGTGTACTGTCAACAGACATCATTGCTCCAAGGAACAGCACCATTGTCGATCCAAGATATCTCCATACCGAAGAATACACCAATGACCAATTGTTTATGGACTGATCCTTAAGCCAGTACGGCAGATTATCAAGGTTAAATCCTATCGTCTGTAGAACTGTATCAAGAACAAATCCCCTTGTATAAAAGAATTTAAAGATAAAACCGATTGCTATACCATTTATCAGATAAGGGAAGAAAATAAATCCCTTCCAGAAATTCTCTGCCTTTACCTTAAAGCAAAATATTGTTGCAAGATAGAGCGCTGCAAATACCTGAACAACAGAACCAACCATATAATACAATGACAGCAAAAGCGTCCTCAGAATGTCCTCGCGTTTAAAAATCTGTATATAATTCCTAAGACCGACAAATTTCCTTGGCCCAATATATTTCATATTATAAAAACTGAACTGAACCATTTTTCCAAAAGGATAATATGTGAACAAGATCAGTAACCCAACCGGAATGATCAGGAAAGCCAGGATAACCTGCACCTGTTTCCATTTTCTTTTATTCATATGGGTAACTCCCTTTCCTTTCTACAAGGCAGGAGCGGAATTATCTAATTCCGCCCCTACACAACCACTTAATAATATAGTGTTATAAAAAAACCTATTAGTACTTGATCTCAACTCCGCTAAGCTCCTGAGCTTCTGTCCATGCCTGATTCCAGCTGTCCATAATCTCATCAAAGGTCATGTCACCATTTGAAGCATGCTCGATGATTGACTGTACCTTTTTATCCCCACCGTTATTGATATTGAGCTCTGAATCAGAATTCAGTGTATCCTTGAGATCCTCTTCTCCGGGAAGTGCTGTTTCATCAGAAACATACTCAACTCCATCGAATGCTGCATAAAGATCAGGATAGTTGTTGTCTTCTGCATTGATCGGGATGCCTCCTTCGTTATAGGAGAAGCCGGACTCATTTGTCATCCACTTTACAAATACGAGTGCTGCCAAACGATTGTCGTCACTTGCATCCTTGTTGATTCCGAAAGCATAATCAGGTCCTGCAGAAGCATACTGCTTACCGTTTACTTTAATGGGGAAGCTCATATATCCAATATCCTCAGGCTTATCACCTGCAGCCTGCATCTGTGAATATGCCCATGATCCAAGAACCATTGTTCCAATCTCACCTCTGTTGATCATTCCCTTGCAGCCTTCCCAGTCTGTTGTAGAATAGTCATCCTCAATTAACCCTTCTGCTACTGCATCATAAAGTACTTTATATACGTTGTATGCATGTGTTCCATCGCCAGGATCAGAGAAAGGATTAGCTGTGTGTGGAAGTTTCTGATTCATGTAGGTTGCATCACCTGTTGCAGTTCCTGCAATATAAGCATCCCAGGCACCCATTGTCCATCCTGCAGCATAGTTTGTATAAAGCGGGATGGCATCTGTCTTCTCTTTAATCAGCTTAAGATCTTCAATAAACTCTTCAGGTGTTGTGGGTAATGTATCGATACCTGCCTGCTCAAATACAGCCTTGTTATAGAGAACACCCTGTGCATTACCGGTTGAGGGGATTCCATAAACGATGTCATCGTACTGCTTATCTTTAGCAAAACGGATTACGCTTTCCATATTCTCAACTGTTCCATAGGGCATGAAATAATTTGCATACTCAGAAGCGTCAATTCCCGGAATCATCATCACATCACCCCAGTCACCTCCCTGGAGCCTTAAAAGAGAATCCTCTGCATAATCTGTGATTCCTTCAACATCTACTGTGATATTCGGATATACTTCATTGAATGCTGCAATATATGATGCCCAGTTAGTTCCCGGATAATCATCTGCCATCATATCTGTTCTGTGTGTAAGAAGCTTAATGGTAGTTGTTATGTCCTTACCGGTCTCACCAAGAACTACTGAAGTGTAGTTGTTGTCAGCCACATCTACATCTGATGAAGAATTATCAGCTGCATCCTCCGTAGCAGTCCCATTTTCAGCCTCCTCTGATGAAGCCTCCTCATTACTGTTCTGTGTGTCTGCAGAATCTGCAGCAGCATCAACAGAATCCGCCTTAGGCGTTTCTTCTGTCTTTGCAGCCTGTCCACATGCAGCAAGTGACATGGCAATTGATGATGCTGTCATTAACGCAACAAATTTCCTGATTTTCATTTTGGTCCTCCCTTTTACTTAATTTAAGTTTCCTTTTGCCTTAGGAATTATATTTTTAAGTTAATTCATATTATATTTATTAATTAGTTTTTTTCAAGCGTATTTTTAAGAAAGTACATATAAAAAGGGCCATTTCGTCAATTTTTAACGAAATGGCCCTTTAACTTTTGTTGGTATTATCCAATTCTAAACCACATTATTTACTTAATTTAATCTATCTGTTTATTATCCTAATATGTCAACCACCATAAAACAATGCATAAGTGCTTATAAGCTCTTCACTGATTCTCCGATAACAAGGCTTCCACGAATCATCGCTGAGCTATATGGAGTATCCGGATAATCAATACGCTGTATCATAAGCTCAATTGCCTTACTTGCCATCTCTCCAATATCCATTTTATAGCTTGCAAGAGACAATCCCTCTTTCATATCAGGAACATAATTATCAAAGCCTATAACAGAAATATCTTCGGGGACTCTATATCCCTTCCTGCTTAAACGCTCTATCAGCAAAAGCGCAGAAACATCACAATTGCAAAAGAATGCCGTGGGCATCTGTTTCTTATCAGGAAGCTTGAAGGTGCCCTCCGCTCCTATGTTTCCGTCCGCATCTCTGTCTTCCACCACTATGGGATTTTTCCCATATTCTACAGAAATACCGGAAGCAGAAAGTTGCTTGCACATCCCTATATATCTTCCATCAATGCTGGGAGTAACATTCATGGTTCCTACGAAGCCAAGCTTTTTGTGACCCATTTTTAGAAGGTAACCTGCTATCTCATATCCACCCAGAATATTGTCAGCTATCACCGCATCTCCTGCTATCTCCTCGTATACAGAATCAAGCGATAAAAGCGGAACATCAACTGTCTCCCTTAGCATGCGAAGATAACTCACATCAAATGCTCCAAGAATAATTATCCCATCTGCATTGTTCTGTCTGACAAGATTTGGTGTAGCTTTTTCTTTCTCGGCTGCTTTGTTTACAACTTCCAAAAGTGTAAATATCTTCTTCTGATTGGATAAAAGAGATAATTCCTGATAAATGCGCCAGTAATATGACTGACTATGATCAAGATACCTCTCAGCAACTATGACACCTATGACCTTATTTTTTCTTACTGAATCACTTTTATCTTTTCGGACATATCCCATTTCATCTGCCAGGTTTTCAATCTTCTCCCGCAGCTCATTACTAACACCTTTTTTACCTGAAAGGGCTTTTGACACAGTCACGCTGCTAACGCCAAGCTTCTCTGCGATATCAGACAAGGTAATATTATTCTGCATCATTTTTCCCTCATATCTCTTACTGATGATCTTTTCACAACATATGAGTCTATCTCATATATTGTTCCTGCAAGAGTTGGATCAAGTGTCTCATTTATTACCTGCTCTATGGCAAGCTTTGCCATCTTTGCCAGATCAACATTGTAGGTAGTAAGTATATTTTCCAGCTCATTGCCACTTAAGTAATTATCGTAGCCCACAAGCGAAATATCTTCCGGGACATTCATTCCTCGTTCAAGAAGCGCCTTATAAAGAGTCCCTGCTGCATAGTCACTGCTGCACACAAATGCTGTAGGAAGCTCCTTCGGGAGGTCTATACTTGGAGTTTCATTGTCGCCGCTTCTGTCTGACAAAATCCACTCCCTGTTTACTTTTAGCCCATTTTCCCTCATACACTTTTTATAGCCATAGTATCTGTCAATAATATTACGTGAATAATCAAGTGCTCCCACAAAACCAATATTTTTATGTCCTGCAAGAACAAGTTCTCTGGTAGCCCTGTACATGCCATAATAGTTTCCTGACAGGATTGAAGTATAATTGCCTATTTCTATCTGCTGGTCCATAATTACCACAGGTACTTTTATTGACAAAAGCAACCTTTCGAGATATTTCTCACGAACGGGTCCTATAATAATCACCCCATCCACATCCATTTTGGGCGGGAGCTTGGCATTATCACTATAATCCTGAATAATTGCAAGCGAAGTAAAGCACTCTCCCTCGGACGCAGCATAAGCAACCTTCTGGTACATTTCCCAGTAAAAAGATGCCCCAACGAGCATATATCTTTCAGAGACAATAACTCCAATGGTTTTTCCCCTGGTTATACTTTTTTCTTCATTAACCGCGGTATTATTCTGATATTTGTCAGTATCAAGCCCCAGGCTTACAGCACATTCCTTTATTTTTTTTCGCATTTCCTGGCTTACACCAGGTCTTCCTGCAAGGGAATTTGATACTGTTACAACAGATACCCCTAAAGTATCAGCAATATCCTTTAACTTTACTTTTTGTTTTGGTCTCATCTATCAACCTCCAAATATCATTATGACTTAAATTAATTATGCAATCAATGATTTAGCGGTTAAAAAATAATAAACTAAAGCAATATCAAAAAACGTTCACGCAGTTATTATTTTCCTTTTCCCTTTAGTCTTACAAATTGCGCTTCAAAATCCTTTTTTCTCTGAATCAAAATCCCTGCATTCATTAGCACATCGCCGCCATAAGTAACTCCGTTGACATCATAGTGCATTTCAGGATCAAGTCCCTGAAGCTTCACCCGTCTGCTTAGTGAATTAGGTTTTGAAAGCACCTGCATATAAACCATAAAAGCTTCCTTTTTATCATTGGAAACTATCATGTATGCATCATATTCCTTAGTTTCCCTATACGATGCTAACCGGTAGTAATTTCCTTCAAGGATAAGTTTTCTAATACTCTTATATCTTTCTATCTGACCGGGTATCTGTTCAACTTCCTCCTTAGGAAGCTTTGTTATATCCAGCTCATATCCGAACGTCCCAAACATGGCTGCAACAGCTCTTGATTCAAAAGAAACCGATCTCCAGGAAATATCATTAGGACTTTTGGCAATATGAGAACCTATTGTCGATACCGGATACAACATTGCTGTACCTTCCTGGATTGAAAGACGCTCAATAGGATCCATATCGTCCGAGCACCATATCTGAGGGCTGTAGTAAAGCATACCGGCATCAAATCTGGCACCACCTGAGGAACAGTTTTCAATCAACAGATAAGGAAATTCTTCAGTAAGCCTCTCCTGTATCTCGTATACGCCAAGCACATGTCTGTGCCATATCTCTCCCTGTCTGTCAGCAGGAAGATAATCTGAGCCCACATCGGAAATTGCCCTATTCATATCCCACTTTATATAGACCACGGGAATACTTCTGACTATGCCTGCCATACTCTCAAAAATGTACTCCCGAACTTCAGGATTTGAATAATCAAGAAGCCATTGATCCCTGGCTCTCGCGGGTATTCTTCCTTTCTGATGCACAACCCATTCAGGATGTTTTTTGTATAGATCAGTATCCTCGCAGATCATTTCAGGCTCAAACCAGAGTCCAAACTTCATCCCCATTTTATCCAGTTCATCAGTCAGACCCTTAAGCCCGCCCTCCAGCTTGGCTTCATTTACATACCAGTCTCCAAGCCCGCCGCTTGGCTGATTTCTGTTATAACCAAACCAGCCATCATCCAGAACCTGAAGCTCGATTCCTCTCTTTTTTGCTTCCCTTCCAATTTCAAGAAGTTTGTCCTTATCAAAATCAAAATATGTTGCTTCCCAATTGTTTATCAGTATGGGGCGCTCTTTTCTTACCCAGTCCTGTCTTATCAGATGGTTCCTGAAGAGATCATGAAAAGTGCGTGTCATATGTCCAAGTCCATATGCTGAATACACGAGAATAGCTTCAGGTGTTCTAAAGGACTGCCCTGATTCCAATTTCCATGTAAATGTCTCAGGATTAATTCCAATGACCATTCTTATCTGATCATGGGGATTCTTTTTTACTTTTGCCAGAAAGTTCCCTGCGTACACAAGCTGGGTAGCATATACTTCACCACTGTTCTGATCCGCATTTCCGGACACCACAGCCATAAACGGCATGGCATCATGCCCTTCCTCACCCCTAATTGACTCAGCGCAGACAGCAGCATGGTTTAGTTTTGTTCTTTCAATTATATGCTCCCTTGCCCAAGCTCCGCACTCTGTGATAATCTCGCAGTTCTCAAGTTCAAAATCAAGGCATGCAGACATCGCTCTTTCAAGATAAAAAGCTCTTTTTCCTGTGTTTTGTATTTTTGCAGACCGTATAACTGCATCACAGTCTTCAAACACAGTAAAAGATAGCGACACCTCAAGAGCACTAATTTCATCTGTCATCTTGATAACAAGTGTCTGTGCATTATCTCCAAAGCATGTAGGTAAGCCCTTTATCCTGCCTTTTCCGTTTATAATCTCATAGCCTTTGTATATCAGATTACAGCCTGTCTGTCCGTCTTCTCCCTTTAACGCCAGGCAACACTCCCTGAAGTCTCCAATTCCCTGACAGGGGTATTCAAGCTGTACTGTATCCATAAATCCAAGCTGTTCTTCAGGTTTTATCGACGGAGGAACAATTTCCTCGGGCCTTAAAAGATACGAAAGATTATCATCCTCTACCCGCGCTCCAAAATAAATATGCGCCAGGTATTTTTCATCAACCACCCCTAAAATGTATGACGTATTAGGTGTATCCAATTTCCATGCTTTTATTCTATCGTTATATGTAATTGACATTGACTTCTCCAAATTCTTTCAATTTAGCTTTGCCTCATAAAGCCCCGGCAGATTCTCCTTTGTTACTACATTGGGACTGTTGTAAACCTTTTTCAGATATTCAAACGTGTTATATTCCTCAGTTTTACAAAAATCCAGTGACCAGGTCATAAAGCTTGCCCATCCGATTTTTTCATCATGAACATTCTCAGGATCCGGCAGAACCCCCACCTCCCCAAGAATAACCGGCTTCTTTGTGTCTGTTATCCCCGTCAAGACCTTATACTGCTCTGCATAAGAGGTATGAACATGCTTATCTGTGTACAGGTCAACAGATATCACATCTACAATGTCATCACCTGGATAAAATTCCTTTATATGTGAGTTCCATACCCATATAAGATTATTCAAGTGGTGAATCCCTACAAATCTTTCATACATAATCCTGTATAGCTTCTTTACAGGTCCTGCGCCTTTGGCTCCCCACCAGAACCAGGTTCCATCACTCTCATGAAATGGTCTCCATAGAATAGGAATCTCCTTCTCACAAAATGGTCTTAATATACCTGCCATAACATCCAGATCCGCAATCATTGCTGCATATTCAGGAGTTCCTTCTGTTGCTGCCTTCTCCGGGTCATAAGGAGTATTTTCAGTATAAAAAGCCTTGGATCTGCCATACAACGGGGAAAACCAGTGCCATGTAAAAGTAATGAGCCCCTGCTCGGCAGCCCATTCCCATGCTTTTTTTAATGTACCGTTATTTCCAACTATCTCATCCATACACTCCTTATCTGTATCCAGATAATTGATATTCGGCGAATATGACAGAAGCTCAAAGCCAAGAAGCGCCGGTTTCTTTCCTGTCTTTTCTTCTATCAGATGCAGTTCCTCCTGCTCCATTGTCTGTGTATGCTGCCCTGTGATAATCTTGTCATATGTAATGTCAGAGAGATACTTAAGTACATTCCTCGCGCCCTGCTGCATACAAGGATTACTTGGTTCATAAATCTTGTCACTCATATTTGCTCCTTTATCCTTTAAAGATCTTATTATTTTTATCGCCCTGCATTTCAGGGCCATTCTATGACTTCTTGATCGTAAAGATGAAAAAGCGGTCAAGAAGTCATCCCTCACTAAATTAATTTAACTTAACATATATTATTAACTGTTTATTTTAACTTAATATTGCATATCTTTTTCTCTTTTGCAATACTGTTTTTGTTTTCATGATGAATTTCTCAAATAGATGAATATAGCAAGCAACTGCAAATATGATGATGATAACTGTGAGGAGGATTGGCATCCAAATGGGATGCATGGATCCGGTGCTACCTCCACAAAAAACATCTCCGTTAATATCAGTTATATATGTTTTTCGAACCAGTTAGTAATCTCATTTAATCGTCTTATTCTGTGCATTGGCTTTCCGCCTCTGGAAAGATCGTGATTTTCTCCGTGAAAAACGAGCATTCTGGTTTCAACGCCTCTTACTGTCATGGCCTGCATCATTTGCATTGCTTCGGGAATGGGACATCTGTAATCCTCATCACTGTGAAGGAAAAGTGTAGGTGTCCGGGCATCATCAACATATTTTAAAGGAGAATGATCCCAGAGCTTTTTGGCATCGAGTTTTCCAAAATAATCATCATAGGCTATGCCGCACTGATCAGGTCCAAAATAGGGTCCTATATCGCTTATATATGACATTGATACCCAGTTAGAAATCGACCTCTGGCTTGCTGCGCAGCAAAATCTGTCTGTATGCGTAACGATCCAGTTAGTCATAAATCCGCCATATGAGCCTCCGGTCTCACAAATTCTGCTCTCATCAATGCAGGGATATTCCTTAAGAACAGCATCAACAAAGTCCATGAGATTTTTAAAATCTATGCTGCCATAGCTTCCTCGAATATCGGCAAATTCATCTCCGCGGCCATCGCTTCCCTTGATATTGGTAAACATGACTATGAATCCTTTTGAAGCCCAAACCTGCATCTCATGGAAAAAGACCTCTCCATACACACATCTTGGACCACCATGGATATCAAGCACAGCCGGATATTTTTGGGATGTATCAAAGTTTTCCGGAAGAAGAACCCATCCGTGAAGATCTAAGCCTTCAGATCTGTAGTCGATCCTCTTTGGCTCAGCTACATAAACATTCTCAAGAAGTGCACTGTTATGATCCGTAATCTGCCTCATATCTTCAATATATCGCGGCGGTGTATAGTGAAACTGGTCGCTGATTTCAACAGTACCAAGCTTATTTTTATCAACTGTATAAATCTCAGGCAGCTTATCACTTGCTACATAACACAGCACAAAAGTATCCTTCACTATATCAAAGAAAAGAATTGAACCGGACAGATCAAGCACATGCTGCACCCGTCCGCTCTCAAGATCTATCCTTGAAATGACCGAATGATCTTCGACAGTCGAAAGTGTGTAATATACCGGCTTTCCATCCTCATTTAAAAGCTTGTTCTGCTTTCCTCCTCCAAGCGAAACATCGCTCAGCACGCTGTTTCCTCTTGAATGCGAAGGAAGATATCCTTCTATTTTTTCAAGCTCGTTATACTGCACCTTAAAAAGATATGAAGATTCATTTATACCATAGGTCTTATAATCAAGTGCAAAAACATACGCTTTTCCGTCCACAACCTCAAAGCTTTCAATCCCCATGTCATGCCTGTCATATACATTTTCAATCTGCATATTATCAACATCAAGGCTGAATAGATCAGAGTAAAAATCCGGAATTACAGAGGCTTTAGCACCTGTGAAGTAAATCTTTTTGCCGTCTACTTTAAAATCATATACGTTAAAATCAGGATCGGTTATCCTCTTAAGTTCAAAACCGGTTTCAGAATTCTCACCTGTCCTTTTTATAATAAAAAGAGCATTCCTTTTTCCTTCTGTCACACCGCTGCCGTTACCCCAATAAGGAACTTCCGTGAAAACATCATAATCACTTTCAAGATTTGTTTTCTTCTCTTCCTTCTTTTTGGTCCTTACCTCTTCACTGTCAAGATAGGCATCAGGGTCCTTTTCCTCTATCTGAGCTGTTGAAACATAGAGTCCCTCTGATATTTTTTTGATATTCCCCAATGAAACAGGCAGCTTTGCCCACAGCTTTGCTTCACCACCGCTTAGAGAAATCGAATAAAGCTCCGTTCCTTCAAACTTTTCATCTTCCGGCGCTTTTCTGTTTATGATAAGTTCTTCATCGTTTTCCCAAAATGAGACTGATGCCTCCAAAGTCGATGTAAGCTGGAATGGCTTTCCATCTTTTACAGCCCATACATCTCTTTTGTATGTATTTTTCTTTTCATCTGCTAAAGCAACGTTGTAAGCAAAAGTACTTCCCGTGGGATTATACAAAACATTCTCAAGATACTTGTATTTTAAGATATCCCCTATCTCGACTTTTTTCATTATGTCTCCCATATATTTTTTCCTCCATAAAAATTGTCTCTCCAAAATTATATGGGAAAAGGTAATGATATTGAAGCTTTTTTGTTTTTACATTTTCCAGTTTTGAGCGATCATCTGCTGTTTTGTCATGCGGCTGTAAATGCTGTCATAGCCCGCCAAAGTTTCCGGACTCCCCTGCTCAGCAACAACACCGTCTTTTAAGACAACGATCTTATCTGCATTTGCAATAGTTCTCATTCTATGCGCAATTATAAGCACTGTCTTGTCCTTGATAAGTCTTGAAAGAGCTTCCTGAATAGCGGTTTCGTTCTCCGCATCAAGTGACGCTGTGGCCTCATCCAAAAGTACAACAGGAGCATTCCACAGGATATGATAGCTGCGAAATTCTGCAAAGCATACATAACGTGACTTGTCAAATGAGTTTCCGACAATCTTTTTTGCAGACACTAGATTGGTTATAATATCTATATAAATCATATTCATAGATTCTTGAACGCTTTTTCATTTTTGCGTTCAAGAAGTCATGAAACTTTGGAAAAAGGCCCAAAAATCAAAAGATGGAGCAAATCCTATGAATACTATGCGTCAGGATGCTGAAAAAATAATTAAAGAATCAATATCGTCGGTTCTACCGGATGAGGCTGTAACGCGTGCACTAAAAGATTTCACCCCCTGCAAAGGAAAGGTTATTCTCGTAGCGGCCGGAAAAGCCGCATGGCAGATGGCTCACGCTGCTGTTAAAGCACTCGGAAGTGTTAACGCCGGAATAGTCATAACCAAATATGGGCATGTAAATGGAGCAATCCCGGGAGTTACATGTTACGAAGCGGGACATCCTGTCCCCGATGAAAACAGCTTCGCAGCAACTGAAAAAGCTCTATCTCTCGTTAGTAATTTACACTGTGATGACACTGTTTTATTCCTTCTATCAGGTGGTGGTTCAGCTCTTTTTGAGTCTCCCCTAATTCCGGGTAAAGAACTGCAAAGTATTACCGAAGAGCTTCTATCATCAGGCGCTGATATAGTCTCTATCAATACAATCAGAAAAAGGTTAAGCAAGGTAAAGGGTGGACGATTTGCCTTGAAATGTATGCCTGCAAAGGTATTCAGTATTGTATTAAGCGATATTATAGGCAATCCCCTTGACATGATAGCCAGCGGCCCGGCGTATCCTGATGCATCTACCTGTGAGCAGGCGCTTTATATAGCAGAAAAATATAATTTAAAACTATCTGAGCAGACTAGAAATTTGCTTATGAATGAAACCCCAAAGGCTCTTAATAATATTTCTACATATGTAACAGGCTCTGTACAAGAACTTTGTAAAGCTGCAAAGATTAGCTGCGAAAAGCTTGGCTATAAAACAATTATCCTTACAGATGTGCTTTCTTGTGAAGCATCTGAAGCAGGCAGCTTTTTGGGAAGCATTGCGAAAAGTAATAAAAATGCTACCGAGAACCTTGCTTTTATCGCAGGTGGGGAAACTATCGTACACTTAAGAGGCACCGGAAAAGGTGGACGAAATCAGGAGCTTGCTCTTTCAGCAGCTTTTAAAACTGAAGGAATTGAAAATGTAGCCGTATTTTCAATCGGAAGTGATGGCACAGATGGACCAACAGATGCAGCAGGCGGCTACGTCGACGGGGCTACAATAAAAACAATCCGCAAAGCAGGCTATGATCCTGAAGAAATGCTCTGCAACAATGATGCATATAATGCACTTAAGATATCACAAGGACTAATCATAACCGGTCCTACCGGAACAAATGTTAATGATGTATCTGTAGCTTTGATAAGAAAGGTGAATGAACATGTACGTTTTTGATACCTGTCCAGACAGACGAAATGCCATCGCATAGTTTTTTAGTCGTCCTGCCCGTAATGCTTAAGTGCATCAGTCATTTCATCGGCTTCAGCCTTAGATAGTATATATGACAGCAAAAATGACACAAAATATACCCCTGCCACACTTAGAGTCAGTTTAAGAAATCCGCTTGCAGAGAGCTCAAACCAGTTAAAGTAAGTTCCAAGAGCCATAATTATTGCGCACAGGACAGCATAATGGCCAAACCACATGAGTAGTCTGAGCACCATTCTGATAGGCTTTCGCGGATTGATAGAGAAAAAGACTGTTGTCACTATTGATGTCAGAAAACTGGCACTAAATATCTGCGGGATAATTGCTGTCCAAATGCTGTCATACCTGGAAATATTTATCCATACAATGAACATTATTCCGGTATTTATGATCAAAAACCATTTTATAAATTCTGATATATAAGTCTTCATATTTACAGGATAATCCTCCATTCTACTTTTTTATTCCCAATTTCTTCTTAAGTTCCGGGACATATCCCCTAGATATAATGATATCTTCGCCGTTTTTAAGGCTGGCTATAAATCTTCCATTGAATTCAGGGCTCAAGCGATCAATGTGTTTTAAATTCACAATCGCATTCTTAGATATCCTGAGAAATGAGGATCCCGAAAGAAGTTCCTCTATCTCAAAGAGCTTTTTTCTGGTTTCAAAGCAGTTATCTTTTGTGTAAGCAAAAACATGATTATCGGTAGCGTCAAAATACAGAATCTCCCTTGTAGGAATCATCTGAATCGTTTCATCAGCATATACCGCCATGTTATCCTTACTTGCTCCATCCTTAAGACGCCTGATGGTTTTCAAAATTTCGTCATTCAGCTCTGCCATTCTTATAATGATTTCATCTTCTTCACCGGGTCCCGGCGTTTCAATTGTAATTTTCATTATCTAATCTTTCTTTTTGTTTTATTGTTAATTGACACCTTACTGCCTGCGATCATCATCTTTCTTTTGTTTGTTTTATCTCTTTTACCTCATTGTAAATATCTTCTTCCATTTCAGGGAGTTTCTTAAGCATTATCCTTCTGGCCTCAGTGTCTCCACCCTCTTTCTCCATTGACTCTCTGAGCCTTTTGATAAAGTGCCCTATATTCTCTCTGATGCACTTTCTAAGCTCCTCGTCGGTCTCAGACGAGATACAGGGGCGGACTATCTTAAGCCTGGCAGCATATGTCAGACTATCTTCATTAGATTCCTTTGAGCGAAACAGGATTTCTGCTACTACCATCTCCTGATACTCTCTTTTTCCCTTCCCCTCGAGCATCGCTTTGTTAAATTCATCACCGGAAAGACTGATTCCGCAATCATCTGTGATAAATGAAAACAAATCATCACTTTTTTCTGTGGGACAAATGCCCTTAGCAATCTCTCCATTAAGAATCAAAACCCAATATGGTGTTCCATCACCGCCAAATTCATAAAGAAGTTCGTCATACTCATCACAGGAAATTTTTATAATTTCAATATTCCCTTTTTCCAGAAGATCCGTCAAAGGTTCCACTTCCAGACACATTGAGCAGCCTTTTTGGTAAAAACATACAAGCGCTCTGGTTTTGTTTAGGAGAATGTCTTTTGTCATCTTCTTATCCCTTATCAGTTGATAGTTATTATTAATTCTATTATACGCTAACTTTATCACAATTAAAAAAAGACTTACGGATAATAACTAAAGGAGCCTTCCCTAAAAAGGGAAAGCTCCTTAAGAACATTCTTATTATTATTTAAGTGTTTTTACACTCTTTTTCTTACTCCACTTGGAAAAGATTTTATTATCACCTGAAGATTTGTATGTACGGATTCTTACGTAGTACTTTTTCCCGCCTTTAAGCTTACTGATTTTTTTACTTGTTTTTGTTCTCTTTACAAAAACTGATTTAACGCTCTTTTTAAAGCTCTTATCAGTACTGTATTGAATTTCATAGCCTTTTATTTCTTTATCCTTCAGCTTCTTCCACTTAACTGTGAAGGACTTTTTACCTGCACTTATTTCAGCAATATTAGATTTTTTCTGCTCTGCATCTACTATTTCTGCCGGAGTTTCACTTGGTGCGGGTGCCTGCGCGTCATCAACTTTTTCAGGCTTATTGTCGGATTTGTTTTGTGTTCCGCTGCCGTTTTCAGGCTTATTTTCAGGTACTGTTCCTGAAACATCTTCATTCTCAGGTTCCTTTGTATTATCCCTCTTAATGAGTTCAAGTCCCTTATTGGCATCGTACACTGCTGTTACTGATGAAGCACTACCAAGACTGAATTTTGCTGTCTCAATAAGCTGATCATCCACATAAACACTGGCAACATGCTCACCGGCAGTAAGATAATCAGTATGTCTGAATTTATCAAGAGAAGTCTGCACCATTTCCTCTGCAGCTCCACCATAACTGATCGTAATGTGTGCTTTTCCGGCTTCCTGCTCATATGTACTGCCATCTGCAAGTTTATAGGCTAATTTGCCCTTATTTATTGAGTCAAACCACTCACCTGTGATTGAATTTACGAATAACACGAAAGTATCTGTTTCTTTGTCGCTTGCAGGGAAAGTAACAGTTGCATTTGAGGATGGAACTTCTCCGTTACTCCATGCTTTATCAAAGTTTATCTTAAACTCGTAAGATACTGAATTTTCAGGCACTGTGTAGGTATATATGCGCTTAAATACGCCACCGCCTATATAATCAAGGCATGAAGGCATATTTGCCTGATCCCAGCCGCCAAATTCCTTGAACTCATTTATTCCTGTTCTGTTAAAAAAGTTTCCTGTCCAGTGCGCAGTTTTCTTAATGTCCTGAACAACATTACCATTAGCATCCTTGTGGCTGTCAAAACCGGTCACTATCTTATCCTTGTCAGCAAAATATCTGACTATTACATTCTGCTCTGCATTTGAAGCAGTAATCTGTCTCTCCTTTATAACCTTGCCGTTTGCAAGGATGCTGATGGTATTATCTCCTGAATTAAAAGGAAGTATGGCTTCATACATGTTGTCATCATAATAGTCCATATCTGTAGTCATATCCCCAACTTTCAGCTGAAGATAGTCACCGGGAAATGCCTTAATTGTAACATCTCCGTCCTCTTCCTCCTGAGGTTCCTGAGGCACCGGCTCCGGTTCTTCAGGTTCAGCAGGTTCCTCAATATCCCCGGGCTGTTCTTCTCCCGGTTCATCTGTCTGTTCAGGTCTCTGATAATATGCTTCTATCTCAAACATACTTACAAAAGGTCCGGAAAATGATGATACATGAACTCTTAAATATCTGCCTTCAGCTTCATCAAATTTAATATCTATAGGTTCTGTTGAAGTACTCTCACCACTTGCAACAACGCGGTAATCACTGTCATATGTGTCTGACATCTCTACTGTGAAAACTGCATGCTCAGTGTTTACATAAGTGCCTGTTCCGCCAAAATACAATGTTACTTCATCCAGTTTCGTACTCTTTCCGAAGTCAACTGCGTACCATATATCCGGATCCTCTTCATGTGAAACCAAAAATGAAGTATAGCTTCCATCTGTAAGGTTCCCTACATTTCGTGCACCGATTCCTCTTGTTGAGCCTCTGCCGTTAGAAGATGCACTGCCCTGCTTACCCTTGGCAAGGTTTGTATTTCCGTCCATCCCTCTTCCTTCAAGATTGGGTACATTTGAAAGATCCTTATATATTTCCGTATATTTGAGGGATGTGCTCTCAATCAGATTAACTGTTTCTGCATTGTATGAAACTCTGTTATTTTTGTAATCTCCACTTTCTACTAAAGCCTTAAGAGCCTCTGTATCCTCTGATGTAAATGAAAATGCTGCTTCTTTTCCTGTAAGAGTATAATAAATTGTGCTTGCTGAAATAAGGCTCGCAAGGTCGTTACCATGTACGTTATCGCCTTTTCTGTACCACTTTTTATTCTTGTCAAAATAAAGCTCATAATAAGCTTCACCTGCAGGAGCAAGCTTTGCATTAAAATCCTTTGCCACTGATACATATGCATCCGTTACATTTGTCTGCATACTCTTAAGAACATCCTCATTGGCCCAAGGCATATAGAAAACAAGCTGCGGCTGTGAAGGTGCTTCCTCTATCCAGGGATAAAAAGCTTCCGCTCCCTGACGAAGAAGTGCCTCTGAAAATCCTGATGATTTTTCCTGAAGAATTACGAAATCATAATCTCCATTAACTATTGCCTCTCTGGTGCTGTCCTTTAATATATCCGCCTGATCAAAAAGAGATGCCCCCATCTGTGTTCTGGTATCAACCTGAGCTGTTATGCCGTCAAGAGCATAGAGTGCTGTCAGTTTTCCTGCAACATCGTTGTATCTGGTAAGGCTGTTTCCAACCATGAGGATCTTCACGGAATCTGTTGGCTCTGCGTCATTAAGCTGAACTTCTTTTGCGGTAAAAATGTCTTCCTCATTGGCATCTTCTACTACACTTTCTGTATCAGGTTCAATGTCATTTACAGCATCCGTTGAATCTTCTGCACTGTTTACTCCCGCTGTTTCGCTATTTTCATCGCTTTTTGTTGTATCTGTTACTTCCTCTGTGCTTATCTGTGTATCTAAATTCTCAGCGTTTTCCTGTGTATCTGTTTCAGCGTTCTCTAAACTCTCCTGTGTATCTGCATTAGCATTCTCAGTTCTTTCTTGTGTGCCAGCTTCAGCATTCGCTTCACTTTCTGTTGCATGTTCTTCTAATGCACTTTTTTCTACTGCACTTTCTTCTTTCTTTGCTTCTTTATCTTCCGCTGCTTCATTTCCTGCGATAGTTTCCATCGCATTGTCTGCAAAATAGCCTGAATCCTCAGCCATTTTCGAATTATCCGACACTACTTCCTCCGGCAAACCACCTTCAGACGCATATGACGTTATTGTACCCTGTTGCAATACCGTCATTACAAGAATGACCGTAAGCATCAGTCGCGCCAAAAATCGCTTGCTCTTTCTCTTTCTTCCTCCAATAAACATTCTTTTCTCCTTCTTCTCCTCCCACAGCAGATTTGGCAGCAAAATCCCGCAGGAAGCTCATTTTTTGTTTACCCGTAAAACGCTGCCAAAAAAAGTATATCTGAGCAAAAAATTGAAAAAAAATACCAAAACTTATATAATCATATATATTTTTATATATAAGGGAGCATTCAATGAATCTGTTAGAACTTAGGTATTTCAGAACAGCCGCAAAGCTTGAAAACTTTTCAAAAACTGCAGAACATCATCTTATTCCGCAATCAGCTGTCAGCATTACAATAAAAAAACTGGAAACCGAGCTCGGATGTGAGCTCTTTGACAGATCCGGAAAAAACATCCGACTTAATGAGAACGGCAAGCGTTTCCTGGCAACCGTGGACCAATCCCTCAGCATCCTCGATGAAGGCATAAATTCCCTCAGAAAACCATATGTTAAAGGCATTGGAATAAATATTCAAAGTGGCATCCATTTCATGACATACCTCGTTCCGGATTTTGAGAAAATATATCCCGGAATCCGAATCTTTTTTCTTCAAGGAAACGCCATAAAAAACAAGGAAGCTGACTTTACATTTTTCCAGCTTCCAATAGATACAAATAAATATGAATATTGTGAATTAATGGATGATGAGATAATGGTTGCTCTACCAAAATCCCATAATCTCTCAGGGAAAAAATCCCTAGACTTAAAAAGCCTCTCCCATGAGGCTTTCATAGCATACGATCCGCTAAATCAGCTAAGAATTTATACTGACTCACTATGTAAAAATTCCGGTTTTGAGCCCAACATAGCCTTTGAAGCAGATGACATGAAAAGTCTTCGATCAATGGTTGAAGCAGGTCTTGGAATAGCGCTTGTTCCCTCTGCCTCATGGCGTCAAAGTATGTCTGGATATACGGCACTTATCCCTCTAAAAAGCCATCCTACCAGAATTCTTGCACTTGCTTATCGCAAAGGCAAAAAGCTCAGTAATGAAGAGAAGCTTTTTATGGACTTTACCGTAACATGGTTTAAAAATCTTTGACACAAAAAGATATTTAATATTTCCACGTTAAGAATTCGAGCTGTATTTCCTTATTCTAAGAGGTATATCATGCTCTTTTGACAGCGCTATACACCTGTCTTTTTCTTCTTCAGGTAAAACGTCGACAATCGACCATCTGACATCTCCTATGGTCTCTCTGCATCTTTTTGTAAAGCTTATCATATTCTCAAAGCCATCCTTAAATAAAGGCCTTGTCACTTCCTCATATTCCTTTTTAGAAGGTGCATTAAGACTGACAGATACACTATCAATTACTTTAGCAAGCTCAGGAACAATATCCCTTCCATTTTCTGCTGAACCCTGGCCATTAGTATTTAACCTGATTTTTAAGCCTTTTTCTTTTTTTGCATATTTTGCAGCATCAATAAGAATATCGAGCTGACATGTAGGTTCTCCATATCCGCAGAAAACCAGCTCTTTATATCCTGAAAAATCGAAGTTCTTTATTGCGTCCAACACCTCTTCTTTTGTTGGATTTTCCTGATGCCATAAGGTCTCTGCGTTTCCTACTCCGTTTTTCACGAATCTTATGCAGAATGTGCATCTGCAATTACATTTATTAGTAATATTAGCGTATACCGAGTCCTTATAAGTATAGATTATTTCTGCCACTTCACACCTCCACCTTTGCCTTGAAGTTTATTCTGTCAAGCGTTTGCCCCAGCATCAAAAAGAAAATCATACTTCCTCCGGACTGTACGAGTCCCCCTGCCAGACTTGACAAAAATGCTGTTTCCCATCCAAACATTAGGCTTTCTGCCAGAAAATATCCTGTGTGTGAAATAAAATACGCTATTATAGGCGCGAGATAATTTCTCCTGTTCAATATGGTTGGCCCTTTGTTAGTAAAAGGCAATACCAACAATGCTTTTATTACGATAGTTGCAAATGTCCACGCCGGTGCTGTCAAAAGATCTGCTATTCCGCCTCCAATCGCACCTGCAGCCATAGCGTATGGCATTGGTAATATAGTCGCAGCAAGATATATCAAACCGTCTCCAAAGTGAATATATCCGCCATTTACACCAACTGGAATATGCCCTATATATGCAGTAAAAATCGTGATAAGCGCGGCAAATATTCCGGTAATTGCTATGTTGTTTAGTTTGCTGTCTCTTTTTTTCATAATTACTCCTCCTAATAGTCAAATAAGCATATTCAGGTTCTTCTCATACTCTATTCCGGCAATCGGAGATGTCTCAGATGAAGTATCCATCGCCGATTTATATATGAAACGGCTTGTAAGATCTGCTCCCTCGAAGGCCGTTTTCCCGAGAATAATGGATCCCAGTAAAACAGCAGCAAAAAGATCCCCTGTTCCGGAATAATGAACCCCGTTACTTCCTGAAGTTATTACACGACTCTCACCATTCTCAAGAATAAAATTGCCGACACTTCCATCTTCTTTGAGCGGTATTCCTGTAACAGCTATAGTTTTTCCGGTATCACCTCCTACTGACATCGAGAGGTTTAAAATAGCATCAAAAAGCCTGTCGCCTTTAAGACTCATTACCTTCATAGGCTCTTCTCCTGCCAAAAGTATAAGCTCCGTCAGATTCGGTGTTATTATATCCGCTTCTCTGCTCATTTCCCTTATCGTATTTAAGAGTTTTTCTGAAAAATTCTTGTAAGTTCTGCCATCATCACCCATCACAGGGTCAACCAGAACCTTCGTCTTTTCAGTTTTGAACTTCCTGATAAATTCAAGACTATTTTTGGCCTGCTCGCTGCTCATCATAAACCCGGTTATGATACCGTCGAACAACTCACTCTGTTTTTGCCATTCCCTTGTATATTCAGGGATTATTCCTGTGAGATCTTTGGAAAAATACGACGCATATCCTGTCTGAGCACTTAGAACCGCTGTTGGCAGAGGACAGCACTGAATTCCCATTGCCGATAAAACCGTTATGTCTGCAACAAGAGAACACTTTCCAAATCCTGACAGATCGTTTATTGCTGCTACTTTCATACAATCTTTACTCCTTTAACGCTTTGTCATGTCAAAGAATATATATGAATTATTGGTCTTATCAAATATTCAGATTTAATTATTTTATTAATACCAGATTTTGTTATGCAGATAAAATACTGCCCAAACCACAGCAATTAATTTAAGCAACTATTTAAAAGATATTTTCCTGAGAGAATATTTTTTTCACATGCACTCATTTGATGCCACTCGCAGTTTCCGCATATATTCTTCATTTTTTCTGATGTCATCTTTTCATTGATTTCGTGTATAAGCTCCTGATAGCCATATACCTTTTCTTCCAGTTTCAAAAAGTCAATTACACCTGCATCAAATCCAAGAACTTTATGATCATCAGCACATATTCCTTCTCCCCTTTTCCTGGGACAATATTTACATAAATCATCAGTGGAAAATACTATTCTCACCTTTAAATCTGAATCTGTTCGCATTTTAGTCGTTATCTCCGTCATATTCCGGACAAAATTCTCATCATATCCTTTTCCACTGTATCCCTGCGTGCAAAGAAGGTGGTGTGGTCGTAGATTTATTATTTTTTCTTCTGCCATGTCTTGTTCCTACCTTTATGTTTTCATCATGTATAAAGAGCATTATAGTAGTATCCTGCTCTTTGTTTAATATTTATTATTAAAAAAAACGGTTATTCATTGAACAAATGATAGATTCGCCAGAATATAGCACATAAATTATATGCTAAATGATTAGATTTTTGATATGAATTAGTTTGTGTTTAAAGCTTTTTACTAAAACCTTACTTCGATATGTTTTTTATAAGATCAAGTTTTTTTGACCTTGAAAGCTGCTTTATATGCCATTCCCGGCTCATTGCCTCTTCCTTCGTTGCGAAAGCCTCTGAATATACAAGAACTACCGGCAATCTGGGTTTGGTATATTTTGCTCCTTTTCCGGCATTATGATCCGCGATTCGCTTTTCAAGATTATTTGTCCAGCCACAATACAGACTGCCATCTGCACATTCCACAATGTACGTATAATTCATTTATTGTATTCCTTACAGGAAGCATCTCTATAGCTTTCAGCGATAATGGAATATATTATTTCGCTTATACTCTTCCTACAATTTTGACTCCGGCGCCTTCAAGCTTTTTTAAAACTTTTTCATAAACCCTGTCATTTCGTACTCCCACACAGGACTTAACTATTTCTGCTTTATAACCCAGCTTTGCCGCATCAATTGCCGTCTTTGCTACGCATGAACTTCCATCTACTCCGACTATTTCAAGCTCAGTTGCCTTTAGCTGTTCCAATTTCTTAGTAAAATCCTTCGAAGAAAATGCACTTGGACTCTTTTTTTCAAATATCAGATCAGAAACGAGAAGAAGTTCATCAGAAAAATCATATCCTGCTCTATCTCCGGTCAACCCAATATTTTTTACATAAACTATAGATTCGTCTTCTTCTTCATGAGCACATTTTATTTTATCATTGATATTACAAATGAGCTCTTCATCATAGTGCCCCAGGTACTTCTCCTGCATATCTATAACGACTAATACTCTCATAAGTCCCCCTCTGACCTATTTGTTTCTTAATCAGTTACACTATAAACATATCACAAATAATGAAAAAATGTCCAAATTTGATTACTGTTTTTCGTAAAAAATGCAGATGTCTATTCTTTTATTAGTTATTTGCAAGTTTATTGATTTATTATTTTTGTAAATTTAATATACTTATATTCTTCTTTATTATGTCATATTATCGTATATTTTTAATATATATAATATATTTAATCATAGAAAATTACACATAATAATTTCTGAAATAATTTTTATTATGTATATTTATAATTTATATATTCAATTTTTAGTTATGTATTTTCAAACAACATTGGTTTTAAAAAACATCTCATTTATGTATTTAACAAATATATAATATATACGAAAAAGCAATGCATTTATCATAAATATATAATATATATTATATATTTTATTTACTTTTTAATTCTTATTTCACCTTAACACTATTTACTCCACATACCTACTTCATACTATCCGGGATCTTTTTTGAAATATTTGCTGAGACAATTGCTGAGATATTTGCTGAGATAATTTCCTGAATAAAAATGATAGAGTTAAATGCTTATGTAAATTTTGAAAACGTGCTAAAAATACTATGTTGCCATAATAATGTTAATTACTGAGTATGTTTTATAAGTATTATATATTGACAATATATTATCGTATTTCCAATATTGTATATATGTTATTTACGTTTTATGTTTTTTATTTTGTATATTATATATATCATTTATTAAATATAAAGCATCTGCACAAACTATAATTTTATAAATATAGTCTTTATATTATATACAGTAAATATATAATATATATCATTTATATTATTTAAGTCATTTAACATATCTAATATCTTTAATATATTTATAATATATTTTTTATTTATATTGTATTTATTATATTATTTATATACATAATACATCATTTATTTATTATATTTAGTATTTATTGTATTTACATTATTATTAGCATTTACTTTATATTTATTATTTACATTATATTTATTATTTACATTAAATACATTATTTACATAATTTATATTATATGTTTTTTATATAAATTATTTTTTCTATAGCATGTTATTTTTGTATATATTTATTTTACTATACAATATTAAATATATATTATTTATCAAATGTTTTTTGATATTATTTGATCTTTTAATCCAATATTACTTTTTTATATCTGGTAATTATTTTTATAAATATTGTATATTTAATATTCATTTTAATTTATGTTTTTTCTCTCATTAGAGTAAACCTTTTTTCAGGCCATATTCAAAAAAATAATAGTATAATTCCCAGGATTATTTCATCAAATATATATCGTAAATTCATTATTTATATTATTCTTTTTTATCTTATTCCTCATTTATAAATAAGGGCATAGTATATGACATATTGATATGTTTTAATGAATTTCGTATATTTAATTTGTTTCATGTATTTATTATTTATATAAAATAATTTATTGCTTAAATTATATAGTATATTTGTTATTTATATTATATTTAATTTATTATGTGAATTTCTTATATTATAATATATTTATTAAATTTTAAAATTACGATGATACGACTTGTAATCCTTAATAATAGTAAATTTTTTATTTACTTTAATAATCATAAGTCATTAGCTAAGTAATCATTATCTTTTTCGAATAGCACAGTAAATATGCGGAATAACATATTTTGTATTTTTCTTATTTATAAATTCAATGTCCCTTTTTTCATTTATATTTTGTATTTATTTTATTTACTTTATTTCTCTTATATATATAATATTCAATATTTATTATATACACATATGTGTTTACGTTTTTATCAAAATATGCTAATATAATATATGTATTTCTTATTTATTTTATATTCTATATTTACAATTACTATAAAATAATAAAAATCATAGATTATTGTTTTTCATCAGAAAAACAGGTAGCGGATAAGTCATAGTTTTACAAAAAAATCCATTTTGGATTCATAATTAAAAATATTTACTAACCTAAGGAGAACAAGAAAATGGCTATAACAATTGCACTAGCAAATCAGAAGGGCGGGGTAGGAAAAACAACCTCAACCGTAGAAATAGCAGCAGTATTAACAAAATTAGAGAAAAAGGTACTCACAATAGATTTTGATCAACAGTGTAACCTTACAAAAAATGCAGAAGCAGATAGAAATCTTCCTACAATTTTTGAAGTTTTTAAGGAAGAAGGCGTAGATCTTAATAAGGCAATCCAGAAAGTACCGGCAGGTTATGACCTGATAGCAGGTTCACCTTCAATGTCCAGAGCTGATAAGGAGTTTGAGGATGTACAGGATGCATATCTTCTTGCTGACTTAATTGAGGCTGTTGGTCCCGATTATGACTACATTCTTATAGATACAGCGCCTGCACGTAATAAGCTTCTTAATATGAGTTATCTCGCAGCTGATTATTTTATAATGTGCGTAGATTCAGGCGAAGATAGTATAGACGGAATCGATGCTATTACAACCGATATGATGAAATTCCATAAGCCTGGTAAACGTCAGCTATCAGAATCTAAGATCATGGGTGTAATCGTAACAAGATTTAGAGATACAAATATAGGAAAAGCCGTAATTGAAATCATTAACGATAAGATTGATAATGAGATTCCTTCAGACATAAAAACAGAAAATAAACCCTTTATAATGACCGTAAGAGAAGCAGCAGCAGTGGATGAATCAAAAATGATGCATAAACCTGTTCAGCAATACAAAAAGTCATCAACGCCTGCAATTGATTACAGAAACATTGTAGATGAGATTATAAGCAGAACAGAACAGGAGGACTAAGATAATGGCAGATAGAACAAATAAGTTTTTAACACATTATAAGCAGAGAAATAAGACAGCTACTGATGATTTTGTTGAACAGCTTTATGAAGAGCCTGAAATAACAGAAACAGAAGCAGAAAAAACTGTAGAAACTGTTACCGAAAATATAATGCCTGAACCTGTAGTAGAATCTTATGTTTCAGCACCTGCACCGGAGATACCTGCTAATCCACCTGTTAAAGAAAAAAAGAAAGTAGGTAGACCCAGAAAATCTGATGAAGAAAGAAGTATTTTTAATATTAAACTGTCAGTTTCTGAAAAAGAGCTTCTTACAGTAGCATCAGCTGCAAGAGGCAAAAGCAGAGTAGATTATATTGTTGATCTTATAAAAGCTGATTATGATAAAAATAAAGACTATTATGACACTGTAAGAAGAAATATATTTAACGATTAAGATAAGGAGCCTGCAACCACAGGCTCTTTTATTTATATAGGTTGTGTTTCTTAGTATTGTTTTATACAACATTTCTTTTAATTTAATTAATAAGCGATAAGGCCTTATAAATACTACATTTTCAAGTAAAGATATGACGTATTTGGGAAAAAGGTCTGACGAAAAAGGGTGGAAGTTGTGATGTAAAATGCCGTTAGTTCTGATGAAAAAGGGTAAATTTTTTATGACGTAAAAGGGAAGCAGCTTATGACTTAAATGGCGTAACTTCTGACCAAAAAGGGGTTTATATATGGTGTAAAAGGGAAGCAGATTAAAAACTTGTGATGTAAAAGGGAATAAAAGTTAGAAATGCCATAAATAAGGGAATTATAGGGATGAAATCAACGTAAATATTTAAGAAAAAAGCGGAAGATGTGACGTAAAAGGGAACAAAAAGGCAGGAACTTATGACGTAAAAAGGGACGTAATATTAACTTATAACGTAAAAGGG
Source organism: Butyrivibrio sp. NATIVEDY162 (assembly GCF_045999815.1). Lineage (GTDB taxonomy): Bacteria > Bacillota > Clostridia > Lachnospirales > Lachnospiraceae > Butyrivibrio. The sequence continues at coordinate 74,961 of NZ_CP172574.1, read as the reverse complement.
AACGCTTTTTATAAAGATAATACATAAATAATGATAAATCCGGATGAGACCAAGAAATAGTAGGTCCATCTTTTTTTATACAAAATATTGATTGAAAAAAAATGAAAAGAAATATATCCTGCATTAACTTATGACGTAAAAGGGAACGATAAAAGTTAACTTATGCCCTAAAAGGGAATATACAAATAAAGATATGACGTAAAAGGGAATATAAAACAATTAACTTCTGACCAAAAAGGGAATGATCAAATTATTGACTAAAACAGTATGACCGGATTGGTCAATGATGTGATTTACCCTAAAGCGTCACTTCTTTCTATATAAAAGTGAACATATGACGTTATTGGGTATAAGATATGAAATAAATAGGTGCAAGAAAAAAGTATGTTATAATAACTTGTGACGTTATGGGGAATAAGGTGTGAAGATTTAAGGTTGAAAAACACATAATTTTCACATATAATTTACTTGTATGAAAAGATTTGAAGTATTGGGGGAAAAATGGCTAAGAAAAAAGATGAATCATATGATCTTAGTATCCTGAAGGGCAGGCAGTATTCTAAATCTAACAGCCTGATAAATGCTAAGGGGACAACTTCACTTCTGGCTCAGAAGATATTTTCCGTAGGAATACAGCAGGCACAGCTTGATGATAGGACAGGGCAACTTGTCACTACTTTGCATGGCGGTGATCTTAGAAGAATATTTGGGAGCAAGGGCGGCTCATTTTATGAGCATATCAGAGATCTTGTAGAGCCTGAAAAGGAGAAGGCTTCTCTACTTGACTGGAGAATTATTTATACCAATGATCAGACTCAGGAACTGGAAGCATTGAATGTTGTTACGGACTGCAAGTTCAAGGACGGAATTCTTGAGATGCGTTATAACAACAGGATTACTGATCAGTTATATCAGCTAAAAGAGAATTATACAATGTTTTCACTTGAAGACACGATTCCCCTTAAGAGTATCTATAGCTACAGAATTTATGAGATATTGAAATCTGAGTTTGATAAGCAGAGCTATATTGCGCATAGAAGAGGAGAGAATCTGGATAATTCAGAGCCATATATTCTTGTAATTAATCTGACTGATTTGAAATTAAGGCTTGGAATTATCGACCCTAATGAAAACAAGGAGATATATAATGCGCTCAAAAAGTCCAATGTGGATTTTGAATATATAGAGCAGCTCTCTCAGGAATCTGCAGAGCGAAAGAAAGATAAAGGAACAAATAAGACCGGTAAACCCAAGTATAGTGTATTCAGTACATTTCGTAAAAATACTTTGGATAAGGCCAAGGAAGAGCTTGATAAATTAACAAGCATAAGATTTGAATACGAACCTATAAAATCGGGAAGAGGTGGACGTATTCATTCAATCAGATTCTTTATATATGATAAAAAGAAAACACGCATAGTGGAAGAGAAGAAGATAAGGGTTCTTTCTTCAGATGAAAAGGATAGCTTTATTGATCAGATCAGTGATATGATCTACGGCAATCTGAAGGTAAGGGATTTAAGAGCTATAGCAGAAGCTGCAGAATATGATCTGGATAAAGTCGAGAAAGCATGTAAAGTTTTGGAAGCTACCAACGGCAGAATTGACAATATTACAGGCTTTATGATCAAAGCTATCAAGGAAGGATATGAAGAACCTGTAAAAAGAGCGAAGAAAAACAGCTTTAATGAATTTACACAGAATTCATATGATTATGATTCAATGGAGGCTCAGCTTCTGGATAATTAAAAAGCTTGGCAAATTTATGTTATGTACAGGGACAGCGGAACAGGTTACAGCGAAATGGCTGCTGTAGTTGACGAAGACGGCACGGTTCGGTTCACTTTGGAGGATGCTCTTATAGGTTCTGAATTTGCTCTGGTAAGGGTGACAATTGCAGATAATTCCGCTAAATAAATTCAAGATAGGGATAAGAGCTGTCAGAGTAATCAGATGGTACTTATCCCTATTTCCGGAAGTAGTATGCTATAATGCAATGTACTGTTTTTGGAGAGAAGAAATGAAGGATTATTTAGCGGCCATCAGGAATGGTCAAAAACTGTCAGTAAAAGAACAGGTGCTTCTTATACTGAGGCTTAGTTTTCCTGCAATATTGGCGCAGGTTTCATCAATAATAATGCAATATATTGATGCATCCATGGTAGGACATCTCGGAGCAAATGCATCTGCCTCAATTGGGCTTGTATCAAGTACTACATGGCTTGTAGGTGGAATAATAACTGCTGCAGCAATGGGATTTTCCGTGTGTGTTGCGCATAGGATAGGCGCCAGGGATGAAAAAGGTGCCAGAGTCATTGTTAAATGGGGACTAATCAGCTGTCTGATATTCAGTCTTGTTATCATGGCTGCCGGAGTGGTGGTGAGTCCGTACTTACCTACATGGATGGGCGGAGAAGAGGCCATAAAAAAAGACGCGTCTTCATACTTTCTGATATTCGTGTTGTCAATTCCTGCAAGAGAGATGCTGTTTTCTTCACAGGGCATGATACAGTCCAGTGGAAATATTCGTGTACCAAGTATTCTGAATATCGTGATGTGTGCACTTGATGTTCTTTTTAATGCACTGCTTATTCCGTATTTTGGAGTGATGGGAGCTGCTCTTGGTACAGCTATTTCGTTTGTTATTATAGCAGTTGTTATGATGTACATCCTGCTATTCAGGTCACCTTCGCTGCATCTTTTTGGAAGAGAGGATAAGGAACAGGTTTCAATCGGAAGATTTTTGGAGAGCGAGCTGCCATTGGCTCTAAAAATAGCAATTCCTGTGGCAATTGATAATATAATCATGGGATTTGCTTATGTGGCTTTTACAAGGATTGTATCGCCATTTGGTACGGTTTCTGTAGCTGCCAATTCGTTTTCAATAACAGCTGAGAGTTTATGTTATATGCCAGGTTACGGTATAGGTGTAGCTGCTACCACTATAGTGGGGCAATGTATAGGTGCAAGAAGAAAAAAGCTTGCAAAAAGGCTCGGTTGGATGGCAGTAATCCTTGGAATGGGTATAATGGGTGTGAGCGGAGCTCTTATGTGGTTGTTTGCACCCTATATGATAGGAATATTGTCTCCGGATAAGCAGATACAAAGCCTTGGAACGCAGATCCTTAGAATAGAGGCTTTTGCAGAGCCGCTTTATGGAGCATCAATTGTTGCGGCAGGCGTATTCAGAGGAGCAGGTGAGACTCTTTTATCAAGTGTGCTTAACCTTATAAGCGTATGGGCAGTCAGAATTCCATTGGCATATTTTCTTGGTATGAGCTACGGGCTTAAAGGTGCATGGATAGCTATGTGCACAGAATTATGTGTCAGAGGATTACTCTTTTTGATTCGTCTGGTATTATGGAATCACAAGAAAAAATAAGTGCATCATAGAAATTATTTCCGATAGTGTAGCAACGAAAGGAATTAAGAAGATGACATTTAGCGAGAAAATAGATATAGCAGTAGATATAAAGGATTCAGGAGATTATAACTGCTCACAGTTCGTAGCGGCTGTGCTTGCGGATGAAACAGATTATTCAGAAGAGGAGCTTGCTAATGTTGCGGCAGGCTTTGGCGGTGGAATGGGTAATCTCGAGGCAACCTGTGGAGCTCTCATTGGAGTGGTTCTTGTAGCCGGCTTTAAGACCAAAGGAAATGGTACAGTCGAAGTGGCACGACGGATACAGGAGGAATTTGCCAAAAGGTGCGGAGCTATAAGATGCAGCGATCTTCAGAAAATTACAGATGGAAAACCATTATGCTCCTGTAAAGAATGTGCCAGAAATGCGCTTAAAATATATGGTGAAGTAATGGGTCTTAGTTGAATTTAGGTGTTGAAATATCTGTCTCCTTTGTAGTAGAATACACAATGCTGCGCTCAAAAAGCGCATGAATACATGTACTATAAAATGTAGGAGACGTCACTTATGACAAAAACTGAATTTTTAAACACTCTTTTAGCAGAGGGATTTACCTGTGAAAAGAGCGGAGCATATCCTTCTGTGGTATGTGATGCAAAGGATGTTAAGAAAACTGCCAAAAGAGTCAGGGATATCGCGAAAAAATCCGGTTATGATCAGTCCTTTGCAATAAGAAGCTATCGTGAGGGAATGGACCTTATAACCAAGGACGGAGCGGTAATAAAATCAATGCCAAGTTCTGATATTGCCACAGAAAATGAAGAGAATGTGGCAGAAATAGAGAGCCCTATCCCTATGATTGCTTCTGAAGGCGAAAGTGCCTGAGCATAGATAGCGACGCCGGAGAAATCCGGTTACAGATTGCCCTCACCCCATTTTTTCAGTTCAAGCAGAATGGGGATGAGGCTTTCAGCCTTCTTGGTGAGATTGTATTCAACTCTTACAGGCATCTCATCATACTGTTTTCGTTCGACCAGTCCGTCTCTTTCCAGTTCTTTTAATGAATTAGCCAGCATGGTGTTTGTGATTCCGTGTATAGCGCGGTTAAGTTCACCATAGCGAACCACTTCCTGTTTATCTATTACGCAAAGAATCATTATTTTCCACTTGCCACCAACAATATCTATAACTTTCTTTAAGCCGCAACCTTTTCCTGCAATATCTTCGCAAAGAGGCTCTCGCTTATTCTCAGAAATCTTTTTACCAGCCATAACACGCTTCCTTTCACATTACTCAGCTTTTTGATACCAGATAAATATTAACTGCGTACTTGATACGTTTTTTATACCACATATAATATGGCTATCGGCATACAAATTCAAGGAGTATTTTTAACAGACAGGAGATTTAAAAAATGAGAAGAGCTATTAATGATATTGATAGTTGCGTTGCCTGTGGCGTATGCGCAAAGGAGTGCCCCAGACAGGCAATAAGCATCTATAAGGGCTGCTATGCAGTAGTTGATGAGATGCTATGCGTAGGATGCGGGCTCTGTGAAAAGGCTTGTCCTGCCGGAACGATTAAGGTGTTTGATAAGGAGGTTAATTAAGATGAAAAAAGCAGGAAGAAGAAAGCATTGGTACGACTACCTGTGGATATGGTCAATAGTGTACTTTTCGCTTGGATTTTTCAACATCCTTTTTGCATGGCTGGGATTGATAGATTTTATATTGCCTTTGATTTTTGCAATAGCAGGCGGTAACAAATGGTTTTGTAACCATATGTGTGGAAGAGGGCAGCTATTCTGGGTTCTGGGCAGAAATTTGAAATGCTCACGCAGGAAACAGGCACCGGGCTGGCTCTCATCCAAGTGGTTCAGATATGGATTCCTTACATTTTTCATGACAATGTTTGGGACAATGATATTCCAGACTTATCTGGTGTTCTCAGGTGCGGAGTCTTTAAGGAAGGCAATAAAACTGTTTTGGACATTTAAAGTTCCGTGGAAATGGGCTTATAATGGAAGTGTGTTCCCGGATTGGGTGGCACAGTTTGGATTTGGATTTTACAGTCTGATGCTTACATCTACGCTTATAGGCCTGATAGTAATGGCATTGTATAAGGAGCGCACATGGTGTTCTTTTTGTCCGATGGGAACAATGACTCAGGGTATATGTAAACTTAAGGCGAAAGAGAGGAATAATTGATATGACAATCGAGGAAAGAGCAAACAAAGCAGTTGAATTAAAAATGTCAGGAATGTATAACTGTGCCCAGTCTGTGACTGTTGCACTTGCTGATGAGACAGAGCTTACGGAGGAGCAGCTAAAACAGCTGACTGCCGGATTCTGCGCCGGTATGGGCAATCTTGAAGCAACCTGCGGTGCTCTGATAGGTGCTGGTATGATAGCCGGGCTTAAAACAAAAGGAAAAGGTACTCTGGGCGTAACGCGTCAGATACAGGAAGAATTTGCCTCAAGATGTGGTGCCATAAGATGTAAAGACTTGAAGGCAGTTACTGATGGAAAGCCGCTGTGTCCCTGTGAAGAATGTGTCAGAAATGCGGTGCAGATTTACGGGGAAGTGCTTGGTTAATCCGGATTATTAAAAAAATTATGCAAATGCGCAAATAACCATGCTCTGATATTACCAGAGCTTATTGCTCCGGAGATTGAAGCTGCTGCATAGGCTGTCCGGTTGCTGCTTTTTCAAAGTGGTTATAAATAGCACTGATTCCAAAGCATAGAATTCCGGCTATGAGGTAGCTTAGGGCTTTCAAAACTGAGTTGTCAAAGTCTATGTCAATTACGATAAACTTAAAGACAAATGTCAGGGTGGTCAGCAAGCCGAAAATCCTGAGATCCTTAGCAAAATTCCTGATTTTGAAACCAATTGCAATGCAAATTACTGCAAATGTAATCATGATGATACTGATAATAAAGTTTGGAGTGTCGAATACCCACAGTGAGTGGAAAATAAGAGCTCCAAACTTTATTCCGGTATAGAGGTATTTTCCACGGCTTCCTTTGCCATTTATAGGGAGATTTACACATGCAAGTATGAAAATGATTAGCATGTAGAACACTTTTAAGGCAGCGCTGTCAATAGTTCTCATCGCGCCTGAACCTGAGAGCATGAGAAGGAGATTGACCACGTTCATGAGCGTATGAAGGGATTTGCCGTTGTCCTTGTCCTTTGTTTTGTAAAAACCTGTCAGAGAAAGAGCAAGGTTGATCAAAGCAATTGCTCCAAAGGTTGAAAAATTAATTATTTCATAATTGCTTATAAAATCCGGAAGATCTGAAATAAGTCTGCCTACTACAATGACACTGACTAAAAATGTGAGATAGCTCATAATCTTGAAGATCTGTGAGGTGTTAAACAGGTAACCTTCTACAACGAGTGCAGATAGTGATAGCAGAGCGGCAATGCTTGCAAATAAAAGGCCGGCGTCTATCTCATAGCCAAGAACCATGCAGATTGATACCAGAAACCATCCGGTTATTTTGAAAAAGTCATCTTTTTTTATAAATCCATAGATAGCAATTGCTGAATAGGCAATCATTACTATTCCGGATGTGAATATGAATTCTTCATTGATAGAGACGATCATGGCCGCAAGTATAAATAAAATGCCTGAAAAAATGGCATTTGCCACACATTCGGTTTCATTTACATTGTTGTATTTCCTATATGCGGTCAGTACTATGAAAACAATTGCCGGAATCAGAATTACAGCAAATGAGAATAACACAGGAAAATGAATAAATAAGTGCAGAATGAAATATGACAGGAGATAAGCCCCTGTGTTTACAGCTGATAAATATAAATTGCTCTTCTTATAGTTCATAATATCTGCAACTATATAGGCAAGAAAGCCCGCAAAGCTACAGAATACAGCGACAACGCCTACAATAAGCACCTCAGCGATTTTTCCGAAGTTAAAGGTAACAATCATTTGGAACAGGACAAGAGAAGCGATGCCTAAAATGCTTTGAACTGCTCTTTGACGTGCATTTTTCCAATACATGACCAGATAAGATGCGCTGATAATAACAACGTAAATAAGCATGGGGATGATAAGAGAACTATCCTCAAGCCCTATTGTAAACATGATAGATACCAGGTATCCAAGATTGCCGATTGAGAAAAAGAGCCAGTCATTTTTATTTTCCTTAAGAAAGAACAGCAGAATGGCCCAGACTGCAAGCAGGATATACATTACAAGGGAGCTTATGGCCTTAAAATGTATGCCTGTAACAAGTATTGACAGATAAATGCATGCTGATCCGCAGGCTAAAAGTGCTTTAAAAAAGGTGTTTTCAGGTTTGTTCTTGCTGAGAACAAAGCCTGTAGCTGTAAGCGCTATGCTGCCCGCGAACATGAGAATGATTTTTATGGTATCTGTGATGAAGGGCATTAAAAGCCTTGCAAATGTAATAAGTGCTATGAACACAAGAAGACTTGCAAGTGCCCCCATTAGAATCTTTCCAATCCAGGATTCGGTATTTATATTTGGTCTTGGAGCGGAAGGACGCTGAGCATTCTGATAAGAAACTTTTGTCTGTTGAATATTCCGGTAAGGAGCTTCCGGCTGTTGCGCATTTCGGTAAGAAGCTTCTGCATGCTGTACATTTTGGTAAGGAGCCTCTGCCTGTTGCATAATCCGGTTAGAAGCTGCGTTAGCTGCAGGTATAAAGGCACTTGTTGGCGCAGGGTTTTGTGCAGCCGTTTCGGGCGCATGAGAAGTCTCCATTCTGCTAATGCGTAGCTCTGCATTCTTAAGACCTGTTTCAAGATCTGTTACTTTGAGCTTTAATGCTGCAAGCTCTTTTTCAAGCTGTTCAACTTTTTCCATACTTTCCATTTTTCCCAAGATTCCCCTTTTGTTTCAAGATGAGCTAATGACTACATGATTATATAGCCTTCGCAGCGTTACGGATATTGTAACAACTTAGCAGGATATAAACAATATTAAAAACATACCCTAATAAAGACCTATACAGGAATCCAGCTTATAGAAATACTCACTCGATAGAGATTTTTTTATGAACAGGATTCAGTTTTAAAACAAAAGACGATTTCCAAATTAATTTAGAGCGACATCAATCATTTAGTCGAATGTTTTTATATTCTGAATCCTTAATAACATCGCGGTCAATGTATATTTCATCACCACAGTATCCATCTATAACGGCTCGGTCTGTGTACTGCCAAATTGCCCATTTTTGGAAAGGACTGAAATAGACGTTTCTAATCCAAATCGGAAAATCCAGTTTTCCGCCATAAAAATATTTAAGATAATAGCTCTGAGTAGTGTACACAACAGGTTTCTGGCCGTATTCTTTTTCAAATAGCGAGACCATTTGAAAAAGGCTGTTTAATACTTCTTCTTTTTCTGGTGGATTTTGTCTCTTGTCACCATACCATTCAATATCTATGGCGGGAATCAAATCCATATGATACTCGCCTGTAGCGGCTTTAAAGTTTTCAAGCTGCGCTTCCGGCGAACTTTCCAAACTCAGGAAATGGTAAAAACCATATTCAAGTCCGGTATTCTGTATACCCTGGTGGTTTTGATCAAGACAAGGATCCACATAACTACTTCCTTCTGTTGCTTTTATATAAGCAAAAGATATTCCTTGTTTTTCTAACACATTCCAGTCTATATCTCCTTGGAAATGCGAAACATCTACTCCCTGTATAGCGTACTTAGATCCTATGCTAGTTGCTATCTTCTGCGTAAATAATAGTTTAGCTATGATAATTGTCAATAGAGCAATAAACACTATTACAGTTATTTGCCTCTTTATTTTCTTCTCTAATTTAGAATATTTCATATCTTTATTCTCTACAAATTTCAAATTTTTAATTAGTCATATTATAAAATTTCCTCATAAAAAAAACAAAGCATCCATCTCGGGTATGAGAATATAGGAACGCATTCATTCCGGAAAATTTTTACCGTAATACGATTCGGCTTTAATGATATAATGAATGTGTTTGCCGGTTAATAATATGATTGGGCAACATAATATTTTTAGTGTTGGGAAGGAGAGTTATGGCATCAGGTTTTGAAATAGTAATGGAGGAGGTCCGTCATAAAGATTATCATTCTTTGAGATTTTTCTGTTTGATGATAGTTTTTTTGTTTTCTCTTTTGACGATAATGCAATTGTCATCAGCAAAAGACTTTGAAGATTATATCGCAGCCCCGGCTTATGTAACTGACAGATCATCGCGCACACAGCTCAGGAAGTCAGGGTCAAGGACTTTGTATTCTTTTACTGTTCACTGGTTCTTCGAAGGTAACGAATACCAAAAAAGATTCACGGATGAATTTGACCCACATCTGGATCTGGACGAAGTTCATATTGCACCGGACAATTCAGATATGACATTAGGCAGCTACGACGGAAGTATTCAAGGGTCTATGATGACTATGACCTTTTCTGCAGTAGCACTGGTGATCTGGTTTATACTTTTTAAATGTTCCAAAAATATTTACGAAGAGGTAAAAGAAAACTGCTACATGGCTATAGGCATGGGTGGTTTAATGGCAATAGTTGGAGGATTTTTTTATTACGTTACTTCCACAGATCCGAAGTATAAAAGCAGTAGTCCGACAGTTGGTGCGCTTGCATTACTTGGTCTTACAGGTTTGCTTTTAGGGATTGTTGTTTTAATATATGTAAAACATAAAACAAAGCGGGCACACAGCAAAAGATAAAAAAACAAATGATATAAAAGCAAAGAATCTAAAAATTGTAGCGGCCAAGGAGATGGATGATGCAGGATAAAGTGTTAAAAAAGATGGATGCTGCCTTGTCAGATTATCTTTTCAAACAGCGTGAAGAAGAGTTCACACATGCAACACTAAACCAGGAGATGTCAGGCTTCGAGTATGTAAAAAACGGTGATATCGACAGTCTCAAGCGTTTTCTTGTAAAGCATAGAAGTGCATTGCTTCCCAGGCTTTCTGAATCACCGGTACAACAGGAGAGGTATTTGTTTGTATCAGTTATAACTACATGCTGCAGAGTTTGTATTGAAGGCGGGATGCCTTCGGATGAGTCCTATGGATTATCGGATCTTTATATTTTAAAGATGGATGCTTTAAACAAGGCAGAGGATATAAAAGTTCTGTATGAGGAGATGATGCTTGATTATGCAGGCAGAATGAAGGCTTATCAAATGAAGCACACGGATTATTCCCCCAAAATCCTTCTGTGTATGGAATTTATTGAAAAGCACATGCATGACAGGATTACAGTGCAGACGCTTGCTGATGAACTTGAGATGAATGCATCATGGCTTTCTACTGTTTTCATGAGAGAAGTCGGGGTGTCCGTATCGGACTACATAAGGCAGAAAAAGCTGACAGCTGCAAAGCATCTGCTTTCATATAACGAGTACAGCTGTACGGATATAGCTGAATATCTTGGGTTTGCCGGAGAGAGCCATTTTTCAGCACTTTTTAAGAAATATGAGGGCATTACGCCAAAAGAATACAGAAAGAGAACTTATAACAAAGTATTTACCAATATGGCAAGATCCTGAAGACTGAAACTAACATTGTGCTTTTGCCATTACTTTGTTTTTTTCTTTTGAATCAAAGGTAATGCAAAATAGCATCAAAAAAATGAGACCAAAACCTACAGCATCATAAATTGTGAATAAACTCTTTAAAACGAATGCTGAAATAAGAGCAGCTGTTATCGGCTCAGCAAAACTGTAAAGAATAGCTTTTTGCGGACCGATTTTAGATACTCCGCTAATATATAAAGTGAATGCACAAATGTTGCCTATAACAACTACAAAGATTATGCCAAATATCCCCATGAGATTTGGAACATAATGCAATTCCCAGGTTCTAAATGCTAGTCCGAGAAGGGCTCCGCCCATCAAAAACGACCATCCCTGAGCCACAATCACAGGAATATCATTTGTAATTTTTGGAGCAAGTACATTGTAGATCATTACGCAGAACGCACTTCCTATACCTGCAATAAGCGCAGAAAGCGGAAGAGAGATGTGTTTGAGATCACCATGTGTTGTTAATAGAAAAACGCCAGTTATGGCTAAAAGTATGGATATGATCTCGAAAAATCCTGGCAATCTCCTTGAGGTAATGCATGTAAAAGCCAGGATAAATATTGGTGCAAGATCCTGTAGTATGGTTCCCATAGCAGCATTTGAAAGCTCAATTGTCAGAAAATACAGAAACTGGCAGAGACTTACACCTGCCAGTCCATATATGAGCATCCATTTTGCCATTTCTGTTGATTTCCATGGTTTAAAAACGGTATCTCTGTGTTTTATCAGGCAATATAAAAGAATAAGGATTCCTGATAGACCAAGTCTAATAGGTACAAGCCATCGACTATCCATCTGTTGCACGGTGAACAGGTATTGTCCCATTGATCCGGATAATCCCCAGCATGAAGCCCCAAGTAGTGTATATATGATTCCTTTTAGATTACTTTTCATGTTATAACTACTCCTTACAAGAAGACAGTTATAACATATTCTGGTTGTCTTTTCAATTAATGCCTTCAGTCTGCGTCTTATTCTTCTTCCAGAGAAAGATCTATATATTTTTTCTCATCGCCCAGATATCCATGATTTCTCTCTGCTTCTTCTTCCGGGGTAAGTGGGGAAAGTATAGGATCATATGATGTTCTTCTGCCTCCGCCTAAAGCAACCTTAGCCATGGGAATGGTTGAAAGAGAAAAATAATTTCCGTAAGGATTGTTGTCCTGTATGTTGTCTACTTCGTAAACAATGGATGGATTGTGGTAAAAGCTATCCATGCAGTATGTTACGCCGTTCTCAAGACCTGGAAGAACGCTTCCGGAAGGCATGTAAGCCTCAGGATCAATACAGCTTCTTGCTTCAAAGTCGAAGAGTAGCTTTTGCATAAAGATAAGTCCGGGATCATCGACACTTGAGAAACATTTTTCCTCAAAATCAGTAGTGTCTTCATAATCAGAACGTCCCTTGACAGGATCAAAGGAAATCTCTGCTATAACGCTGTCAAGAGAATGACCATCATGTATTTCAGATAACAGGTTGTTAAGACCATAAAATACGGCATCACGGTTCAGGTAGCCGTTCTCGTCAAATACTTCATAGCCAAGCTGTTCACCTTCCATTGCACAGAGAAAAAGTGTTGCTACCCACCCTGTTCCGTAGGTATTTTCATCATCAGTGATTAGGGCAATGTTAACAGGATCAAAGCCATCATATTCTTTATTTATGAGATTATATAGAGATTCAGGAGTCGTCAACAGCTTTAGGTAGTCATCGCCAGACGTATCGGGAGAGAACAGCGCTCTTAATTCTTCACAATTTCTACTGTAAGGATTTTCCACAGTCATGGCGAGACCTTCCTGCAGCCATGTCGGCATTTCATCTACGTGCTTTGGACGATCGTATTCATCCATGATTATTTTTCCGTTTTCATCTCTTTCGAGGACTCTTGCACCATCAGGGCCTGTTCCAAGTGCGAGATTGAAGATATAGTCAGTTACAAATGCATGCATCATTTCATGGATCATAGCGGATTCCAAAAAGCGCATTGTTTCAGGCTGGTCCGAGGTTCCGAGCGGAAAACTTTCGAGATTTACCTGAACTCTGTGACCGATATAGTAAAACGGTGAATCCCATTCTGCTACACCATGTCCATCTCTTCCAAGATAGCAGGATTCCTCCATGGCGCCAAAGGCATTCACATCATTGTAAGTCAGGTAGATGGATATATATTTACTTATCTCCCCGTTTTCTGCAGCTTCTTTAAAAACAGGGATCTGGAGCAGCTTTTCTACGGCCTGTGGTTCCACTATATTTACTACATAGTCGGCAAGCCATAGAAGATGATCTTTGCAATTATGTTTTTCTGCATATTCAATAGCGGATGCGTCACAGAAGTTTTCTATGTCTACAGGAATTGGAGCATAATCAAGCTTTTCGAGAGTGCCCAAATCGTTCTCGGTTTCATAGTAGGCGTCTCTGCTTATCATATCTTCCATGAGAGAAGTTGCTTCATCAAGTACTTCCGGATAGGTACTGACTTCCTGAAAATCATATTCTTCGCTTTGCAGACTATTGTCTGCACTTTGTAAGCTATAATCCTCCTCCTCAAGATAGCTCTCATCCTCAGCATAGTCTGCTTCGGCATTGGAAGTGTTTTCTGAAGCATATGTTACAGTAGTTTTTTCAAAATTGGAGCTTGTTGCAACAGGGGCTTTTCCACATCCGGGGATAAAAACAGCGCCTGATGTAACAAGCAGAGCCATTATCAGTGATGTGATTTGGTTTCGATTCTTTTTAAAAGCGCTCATATGCATATCTCCTTACAATGCAATGGTGTAGAATATTGTATTTCTTCAGAAATTCAATATTTCGGATATTCTTATTTTATCTTATTCCCCATATGTTTTTTCTAAAAAAAGCATTAACTATGCGTAAAATAGCAGATGTGATCTAACGGTTTTTGCAGAACATCATTGGAGGAATACAGAAAGGATTGTATAATTGAAAATTATATGAAACGGAAAATGAAGAGGAGAGAATAACGTATGAAAAAAACCTACATTTTAGCGATTGGGAACAGCTTTTCCAGAGATGCTACAGCCTATCTACATGATATATGTGAAAATATGGGACTATCCGTGCATGTAGTAAATCTCTATATCGGAGGATGCTCATTAGAACGCCATTGGAACAATATAGAGAAAAATGTGAGTGAATACCAGTATCAGGAAAATGGCGTAGTCACAGACAGATATGTTTCTATATCAGATGTTATCCATACTTTACCATGGGACTTCATTGTGACACAGCAGGCAAGTCATGACAGCGGCTGGATTGACACATATGAACCATTCGCAGGATTAATAATTGATTATCTGAAAAAGGAAGTACCCGGGGCACAGATATGCATGCAGCAGACATGGGCTTATGAGGTCGATAGTGATCATGGATGCTTTATACGTTATAATCGGGACCAGCATGAAATGTATAGACGGTTAAGTGAGAACTATAGCAGGATTGCAAAAAAATATGGCCTGCCGTTGATTCCTTGCGGGGATGTTATACAGAACATAAGAAAGCATCCGGAGTTCGACGTGTCAAAGGGAGGCAAATCTATTTGCCGTGATGGCTTCCATATGCATTATTTATATGGCCGGTATGCTCTTGCATGTACATGGGCAAAAACACTTTTAGATGCTTCCATATCTGAATGCACATTCATACCCAAATGTTGCGATACAGAGGAGAAACCGGATCAGAAGTTACTTTCACTGATACAGGAGGAAGTTATAAAAATATAAAATGCTTTTTTAGAGAAAAGTAGAGGTGATATTTACAATGCGAAAAGCGCGAACTGAAAAAGAAAATGCTATAAGAGAGAAGATGCTCTCTGAGCTTTATGCGAACGAATACAATAAATTCATTGGTTTTGAGGTATTAGAGCTGAGTTCTACATACAGTAAATCCAGAATTAAGTGTGATTCCAGGCTCCAAAACACATATGGGAGCATTCATGGAGGGGCACTCCTTTCCTTTGTTGATGCCATGGCAGGAGCAACGGGAAGTATGAGCGGACATTATGTAACAACGGTTTCTGCAAATCTGAATTTCCTGCTCCCTGCGGTAAATACTGAATATATTTACTGCGAGTGTATGAAACTTAAGACAGGAAAGCACATTCTGGTATTTGATATCAGGGTAACCGATGATGAAGGAAACCTTTTGGACAGCGGAGAATTTTCATTCTTTGCAAGTAAGGTTTCGGTTCTTGAAGATAATCTGAAGTTTTGATATTAAAAATATTGTAACATTTTTTGAAAAGGATTGACGGAGGGATTGGCTTTGTTTTGTTCAAATTGTGGCAAGGAGATAAAACCGGGACAAAAATTTTGCGGCTATTGTGGAACTATGGTGCCCGGAGCTCATATTGTACAGAAGGATACGTTTTATGTCAGAAAGCTGCCATTAGTGATGATTGTTCTTATGACACTTGGATTAATCATCACTTCATTTACAATGGGCGCGGGAAGTATGGCAGTTGCAATGGCCATTTCCTTTTTGCAGGGAATAATCCTTATTGTTCTCATATACAGGCTTGACCGGATAGAGCCTGAGCCGGTTTCACTGCTTGTGAAGTTGTTCATGTTAGGTGCAATACTTTTGCCCATAGTAGCAATGATCATGGAATCAGTGATTGAAGCAATGGTAGACGTGATATCTGCGCCGGGAACGGTAACAAACAGTATCCTGGACGCTTTTTTAGTTGCAGCCTTTACCGAAGAAATATGTAAGTATGCGGTATTGAAGAAACTGACATGGAAACACCCGTCTTTTAATTTCCGTTTTGACGGAGTTGTTTATTCTACCACAGTTGCCATAGGATTTGAGGTGGCTGAGAACCTCCTTTACCTTGTAGGGTCTGATGCCAGCACGGCATTCCTCAGATCAGCATTTCCGGGGCACTGCATATTTGGTATATATATGGGATATTACTACGGACAGGCCAAGAGCCTGGAACTTATGGGAGACTCCAAAGGATCGGCAAGGATGAGACGTAAGGGCATTTTAACGGCCATCCTGATCCATGGAATATACGATTCCGTGGCCATGGTATGCAGCGCATCAGAGGATGAGATTCTTATATTTACATGTATGTTGGCACTTGTAACTATCATGTGCGTATTAAATGTCAATGCTTATAAAAATATCAAGAGATATGCACATGAGGATACACATGTGTAATTTAATCTTATTATTTATTTGTTAATACTGATCTTTTCATAGACAGCCCAGCCCCGAGGTGTTCCGCTGGAAATGTGTTGTTCTTGTTAGAGGATGCTGGTCTTCAAAATGAAGAGAGCCCGACAAACATTTCTGAATGGATGCCTCGGGGCTGAGCGTCAGGAAAGACAGCTACATGTCACTTACAAGGATGTAAACTTTTGTGTGGTATCTGAAAGCTGTTCTGCAACTTCGTTGTTTCTGTCAATTGCTTCCGTTATCTTCTTGATACCGCCAACGATTTCCTGAGAGCTTTCAGCAGACTGTGAAATGGCCTGGGAACTCTCAAGAACAGAATTGCTGATAAGCTGAACAGAGTCTACCATTTCGGTCATGATATCATTAAGGTTTTCTGCCTTGGAATTGAAGTTTTGGAGCATTTTTTCCATGACGTCTGCGGTATGCTCGTATCGTTCTCCTGTAGCAACAAATTCATCATAATCACTTATTACCTGACCGTTTATATAATCAAGTACTGCCTGGGCATTTTTAGCAAGGTTATTAACAGCATCAGTCACTTCATTACTGATGTTCTGAATATTTGCAGCTGTCTGCCTGCTGTTTTCGGCAAGAGCGCTGATTTCAGTAGCAACAACAGCAAAACCTTTTCCGGCTTCACCGGCTCTTGCGGCCTCAATAGATGCGTTAAGGGCCAGGAGGTTTGTCTGTCCCGCGATATCAAGTATAACTTTGGTGAGCTCATTGATCTGAGATACCTTCTCTGACTCATGCACAGATTCCATGAGTGTCCCTGAAAGAGTTTCCACCTGATTTCCGGCTTCTTGTTTTTTTCTGTTAACTCTTTCTTTGAGTTCATCGGCCTCTGCCTTGATTTCATCTGCTGTTTTGGATCCTTCTGTTGCCTGAACAGCTATTTCCTGAGCTGCGGTTTTTACACTATCGACTGATTCATTTATATGAGAAACATTGCCGGAAACAGTCTCCATACTTGCTGAAAGTTCCTGCAATGCAGCAGATGTGTTTGTGACGTTGTCGTCAGCCATATGAAGCTGCGAACTGACCTCATCCGATGACTCAGCTAAAACCAATGAGCCATCCTTCACATCCTTCATAATGCCCTGCAGTGTCTCGACAAAATGGTTGATACCTGAAGTGATAAAAAGCAGCTCTGACTTTGTCTTCGTTTTAACTCTGGCTGTAAGGTCGCCTTGTCCGTTCTCAATATTGGAGATCATAGCATTGACTTCATCCGCAATGCGCCTTATTTTTTTGACGATATTTTTATAGCTGATAAGGAAACTGATAATAATCAGTATAACAATTGCAAGCATACCTACTATTCCGGTAAGATTGCCGGAATTTAACAGCTGGGTCATCACAGATGTAGTCATGGTCGCAGAATCACTGATAGCCTGATCCAAAACCTTTGTAGAGTGGAAGATAGCAACCTTTTGTATTTCTGCTTTGTCAAACAGGATCAGGTAAGCGGAGTCCTTATCACCTGCATCGCATTTTGCTATAGCTGCATCAACAAATTTTAATAGTCTCTGGTACTGATCCCTTATGTCCTTCATTTTTGCTATGGCATCGGCATTGTCAATAGAAGTAAAATCAGTTTCCAAAGCCGAGATATCAGCTTCAATAGTGGACTTTATTGACTCAATCTGCGGTAGAAGTGCCTGCTGGGTTTCCACCGCTGAAGCTGCGACGTAACCGGTAGCTTGATCATAAAGTGACATTATATCGCTTTTTAAATTGGCTTCATCACTTGTGAGACGCATCATTGTTTCGAACATCGCAATGCTGGTAGTAGTGGAAGTTTTCATTGATCCCATCACGAGACTCATAACAACTATGAAAGCTAGCAAAATAGCCAAATTTGTTACCAGTATCTGGAACATAATTGAATTAATTTTTTTTACCTGAACTTTTTCTTCTCTCATGTTCCGCCTCCTTAATGTGTTTTATACCATTCGCCGGCAACATTTTTAAATTCTTCTATAAATCCGTCGGTATCAAGTTCGCCTTTGGCAAACTTGTTGTAAACAAATGAAAGGCCCTTCTGCCCGAGTCCGTCAGGCATTTCCATCCAATGCCAGCTGGAGGTTTTTCCTGCAGATATATAACTTGAAATAACAGGTGCAAACGGATCAGAAGCTACATATTTACAGTCAGTAAACGGACTTGCAAATCCAGCCTGCTCAACTAATATTTTTTGCCCATTGTCCTCTGAGCACCACTGAAGAAAAGCAAGAGCGGCATCAACATGACCTTCTTTGGATACAGCCCACCAGGACGGCGCGCTTGTAAGGATAGTATCCATTCCTTCTTCGAAAGCGTAGGGAACCATTCCCACCTTGAAATTGCCAGCGCCGGCATAAGCATCTGCATCATCTCCTGTGAGGGTAGCGCCTATCCATGAGCCCTGTGTAATAAAGGCATATTTTCCGGAAGCAAACCCCATTACCTGATCATCATAGACTCCGTCTGTGAGAAGTGCAGGATCAGAATACTTATTGAAAAGTTCTATCATCTGGGCAAAATTAGAGAATCTGGTTTCATCAATTCCTCCGCCATCAGACATGAGGTCAATATAAGTCGTATCTGATCTCGAAAGACCGGAGTCAATATATGCACCGGTTATGTGATTTCCTGCAGACCATCCAAGGTTTTCCGGTTCCGTGCAATATCCTATAACTGAGGTGATACCAAGCGTATCTTTTTGGGAATCTATAGTCTCAAAAGCAGCCCTCATGGATTCAGGACCTGTAATAGTAGAAGGATCAACTCCGGCTTTCTCCAATATATCTGCATTATAGGCGAGCCCTATAGCCTCTGTGGTATATGGGAAGCCCAGAGTTCCATAAGCCGGATCAATGTAAGCTGCGTCTGTTCTTTTAACCCATTCCTGGTCGCTCATATCAACCAGAAGTCCCTCCCAGTTTCCAAAACCGGAGGATTCACATGCAATAATGTCAGGCATTTGATCTGCCAGATAATAGCCTTTCAGAGTGGCTTGAGCATCTGCGCCGGTTTCTACTCCCAGCACTTTGACTTCGATTCCGGTCTCAGTCTGATACTGCTTTGCGAGGGCTTCTATCTGGCTTTTTACCTCACCTTTTATATTTAGCAGGGAGATAGAGCTGACGCTTTGAGTGGCTTCAGCATTATCTGTAACGACTTCTTTGTTTTGTCCACAGCCGGATACAATACATGCAAGCGATATTATTGTAACCAGCGGGATACTTAAAACTTTTTTCATGGCGTCATTCCTTTCTGAAAATACGAAAAAGCCTAGATTACTATACATAAAGTATACATTTTTGAAATAATTAAAAGTCGGTTTTTAGTTTTTTATAATAAAAAATTTAGATTTATTTTTTTAGTGGCCTTTTTCATAGTATATAGACAGATCAATCGTGAAAAACCTTTAGTTTCCTCCCGCAGAGATAAATGTTATAATAAGCCTTTGCGATATTTGGGAGGTTACGATTTATGATTGAAGGAAAAAGGGAAAGCTTTGGATCCAGACTTGGATTCATTCTAGTTAGTGCAGGATGTGCAATCGGGATAGGAAATGTCTGGAAATTCCCGTATGTTGCAGGTCAGAACGGCGGAGGAGTCTTTGTATTATTCTATTTGTTGTTTTTGGTTGTTATGGGCATTCCGGTGATGACTATGGAACTTGCAATGGGGAGAAGAAGCGGTCTCACTATGGTCAAGGGCTATAAAAAGCTCGAGAAATCCGGACAAAAGTGGCATATTCACGGATGGGTATGTCTTGCAGGCTGCTATATTCTAATGATGTATTACACTACAGTTTCAGGCTGGATGATGGATTATTTTGCCAGATTCGCAACGGGAAGGTTTATAAATAATGAATCAGTGGTAGATGTTTCTTCTTCGTTTGAGAACCTTTTAGCTGATCCGCTTGAAATGGGAATATTTACCGTTCTTACGGTTTTATTTGGATTTGGGGTATTAAGCTTTGGCGTTAAAAATGGATTGGAAAAAGTAAATAAGTTTATGATGATAGGGCTTTTGACTCTCCTTGCTGTGCTTGCAGTCAACAGTCTGAGACTTGAAGGAGCAATGGAAGGTCTCAAATTTTTCCTTTTCCCCAATTGGGAGAGAGCAATGAATGTGGGACTTGGAAAGGTAATCTCTTCCGCCATGAATCAGGCTTTCTTTACGCTTAGTATCGGAATGGGATCCATAGAAGTATTTGGCAGCTACATGGATAATAAAAAAAGACTTACAGGCGAGAGCATAACTATAGCAGCTCTTGATACTATAGTTGCCATTATGTCGGGAATCATAATTTTCCCTGCATGCTTTGCATACGGAGTTGAACCTGCACAGGGACCGTCACTTATTTTTGCTACATTACCTGAAATTTTCATTAATATGCCCTTTGGAAGGCTTTGGGGAACATTGTTTTTCATACTTATGACATTTGCCAGCTTTTCAACAGTTACTGCAGTATTTGAAAATATAGTAATAAGTGTGGTTGATACCTTTGGTATAAAAAGAACAACATCTGTTATTATTAATTGCATTTTTCTTGTGGTTTCGTCGATTCCATGTGTATTGGGATTTAATGTGCTAAAGAACATGACATTTTTTGGAAATAAAAATGTACTTGATTTTGAGGATTATCTTGTCAGTAACCTTATTCTCCCGACAGGAGCACTGGTTATGGTGTTATTCTGCGTAACCGGGTTTGGATGGGGATTTGATAATTATCTTAAAGAAGTCAATACAGGTGAGGGTATTAAAATGCCTTCCGCACTTAAATATTTTTACAGAATAGTGCTTCCTGTATTGATCTTTATCATAATAATTAACGGGCTAAAGGGGTAACCTCTGCATATTTTTTCCTGTACTGAAGAGGCGTTATGCCTTCATATTTATTGAACATATTTATAAGGCCTCTCGAGTCTGAGAAACCGCAGTCCATAGCAATTTCAAGAACAGATTTATGAGTGCCGGTCAGGCTGTCTTTGGCAGCTTTGACGCGCATTCTTGTCAGGAATTCTTTATAGGTTATGCCCATATTTGATCTGAAAAATCTGGAAAAATAGCTGGCTGAATAACCGAAGGCGTTAGCAACAGACATTTCGTTTATATCACCATCATAATTTTCTTCAGTATATGAAATGATTTTTCTTAGGATGTCTGAATTCTTTCTGCTCTTTTCGGGCATCTCAGTATCTTTCAGGCTCAGATCATCCTTACAGATATAATATAAAAGCTCATGAACAAGACCGATAAGGCGCATGTTTTCATACTTGTTCAATGCTTTGCCGTCAGCATATTGGGCGAGGTCCTTCATTATTTCGGAGGGCCTTTTTTCTTCGGGATTAAAAACGGGTTTAAAGTAAAGCTCATCAAAGTTCGGAATGAAATTACGAAGAAAAGAGTCGCTAATCTGAATCACAGTTGTAAGTGTTGGCGGTAACTTCTCATAAGGTGTTGTTCTGTTTGAGATTACTTTATGGATACTCTGGCTGTTAACAATGATAAACTGGTCTTCCTGCAGTTTATGGGCGATTCCGTCTGTATAATATTCTCCATCACCTGAATAAGAATAGACTATTTCAAGCTCGCTGTGCCAGTGATCGAGAACGTCACTGACAGATGATAAATCTTTATTTGGGTATAAGTCTTTTTTATGAATATTCAATATCTTGAAGGGCAGCTCTGTGTGGTAATGAACAACTTCATAGGAGATGTCCTTAGTGCTTAAATCTGACATATTAGATCCTTTTTAAAATGGTAAATAGCAATAATTGGTCATTATAAATGATTTATATCAAATGTCAAGAAAACGTAATTTTTTGGACAAAGAATGTAAAGAGTAACCGGCCATATTTTTATATATTAATATTCGTTGAATGGGATGTGGGATCCCGATATAAGATTGGAGGTTACAAACATAATGGAAGCAATAGTTTATGAGCAACAAGAAGGAAAAAAGGGGCGTCTCTCAGCCAGTGAGAAGTTCGCATATGGTATAGGAGATTGTGGAGCTAACGTAATTGTAGCTCTGGCGTCATCCTTTTTGACAGGATATTATACAGACACTGTAGGAATCGCTGCTGCAGCCATCGGAACAATGATGCTTCTGTGCAGAGTATTTGATGGTATAACAGATCTTATCATGGGTGCACTTGTTGATAAGACCAATACAAAATATGGTAAAGCAAGACCCTGGCTGTTATGGACAGCACCGCTTATGGGCATATCACTCTATATGATATTCAATGTTCCGGCATCGCTGGGAGCAAGCGGTAAACTTGTTTACATCTACCTTACCTATATATTCCAGAACTGCATCATTTATACAGCCAACAACCTGCCGTATAATGCGCTTCTTAGCCGTATGACACTTGATGTACAGGACAGAGCGCAGACAGCATCTATCAGATTCGTAATGACACAGGTTACATCACTTATTACAAACGTTATTACAGCTAACCTTATTGCAAGTGTAGGCTGGAGATCAATCTCTGTTATATATGGTGCAATTGCCTGCGCAATGTGTATTCTGTGCTTCCTTGGAGTCAGAGAGCATGTTGATGCAGAAGAGGACGGAACAGTTAAAGTAGAGCAGGTTCCTTTTTCAAAAGCACTTCCGGCACTTTTAAAGAACAAGTATTTCTTTATTCAGGCGCTTATGTTCATGTTCCTGTACATCAACGTAGTTGCAACAGGTTCAATGACATACTACTTCTGCAACAGTGTACTTGGTAACATTGCCTTTCTGTCATGGACATCAGTTGCAGGAACAATACCTGCTATGATCGTAAACCTTGCAATGCCGGGGCTGGTAGCAAAATTTGGAAAAAGAAAACTCATGATCACAGGCGCTGTTATAATGGCTATAGGTTCAGTGATCATTGGAGCTGCAGGTTCAAATCTTCCTCTTGTAGTTATCGGACTTATCGTTAAGGGATTTGGTACAGGACCCATCATGTCAGGTATCTTCGCTACAACAGCTGACGTAGTTGATTATGGCGAATGGAAGACAGGCGTTCGTTCTGAAGGTCTTGTAAACAGCTGCACAAGCTTTGGTATGAAGGTTGGAATCGGACTTGGTTCTGCTATTTGTACATGGATTATCGCTATCGGTGGTTATGTTGGAACAGCAGAGGTTCAGACAGAGGCTGCTCTTGCATCTATCCGTTTCGGATACGGTTATTTTGGAGCAATCCTTTCACTTGTAGTTCTGGCACTTTGCGTTATCATGAATATTGATAAGCATATCGACCAGATCCAGAGAGATCTTGAAGCCAAGAGAGCAGTAGCAGAAGTTTAAAAAGTAAAGAATTAAGAATTTTTCGTAATAAAAGAGGTGTAAAAATGTCAAAAGCTAGTGAATTTATTAGAACTAATTTTGCTAAAGGCGATGCTATCAGGGATGAAGGACTAAAAATCCCTGCTGATGTAAAAAGATACAGTGACATCGCATATGGCAACAAAGGTGAGCACCCGGAATGGCAAATGCTCGATGTATACAGACCGGCAAATGCTCCTGAAGATCAAAAGCTTCCCGTGATTGTTGTTATTCATGGCGGCGGCTGGGTATATGGCGACAAAGAAGTATATAAATATTATTCAGCATCTCTCTGCCAGAGAGGATTTGCAGTAGTTTGCTATTCATACAGACTTGCGCCGGAATATACATTCCCTTCAAGTCTTGAGGACAGTCTGGCTGTAGCAAACTGGATCGTTGAAAATGAGAACAAATACGGATTTGACCTTAATAATATATTTGGTGTAGGTGATTCTGCAGGCGGTACTCTCATTGGTATTACCGCAGCTTACCTTACAAATAAGGAATATGCTGACAAATTCGACTTCACAGTATCCGATAAATTTAAGTTTAAGGGTATAGCATTTAACTGTGCTGCATTTGAAATCAAATCAGTAAGTGAAACAGATGACAATATGGGATCTCTTATGGATGACCTCTTCGGGAAGAAGGTAACAGACGAAGATCTAGATGTTATGAACGCAGGAAACTATATAACAGCTGCATATCCGCCGTCCTTCCTTATGTCTGCAACCGGAGACTTCTTAAAGGATGAGCTTCCTAAGATGGTAGCTGTTATGATAAAGAATTCCGTGCCGTTTACCTGCAAGTATTATACAAGTCCTAATGGTGATTTGGGACATGTATTCCACTGCAATATGAAGCTTTCAGAGGCAGCGCAGTGTAATGACGATGAGGTGGAGTTCTTTAAAAATCTGATATAAAACGAACGATTTACAGTATATGGTATAAAAGACAAGAGTCCTGAAACAGCGATGTTTTGGGGCTCTTTTTGCATAACTTCCTAAAAAACACTTGGTATTTTTTCTATTCAAAAGAAATATGAAAAAACTATAAATATTCCCTATTTTATTGTTTTGAATTTATATTTATTAGATAATTTAATGGTAAATAAATATGGACTGTAATCATGGAGAAAGCTATGGCATTAAGAACAGTAAAGATAAAACCGGGCAATATATATTAGAACGGGATGATGAAAGAAATGGAGAATATGGTAAATAATTTCGGACTGTGAGGTGAGAGCGTGAAAAAAAGGCTGATCATTGTTATAGATCTTATAATAATGATGTTGATACTCTTCTTCATAATTCAATATGCCAATACCAAAATGCGTGAGAGAAACGAGAGCGTTATTGCTGCTTTTGAGAAAATGACGGTTACAGCTGAGCAGATCATCACGAATTACCTAGAGGATGAGCAGCACCTTTGCGATATTTGGGCAAATTATATTAATCGCTGCGCGCAGGCGGGGGAACCCATGACGATGGATGAGGCAATTGCTTTTATAAGAAAGGCCAAGCTTTATCCTACTATTTATGGGCATCTTATACTTCCGGACGATCCTGCAAAAAGCGGCATCTCTACTCATGCTGCGTCCAAGGATCCTGACGATTATTCTGTTTCATACCGCAAAATCAACCTCTTTGACAAGATTGATAAGATAAGCAGAGAGGATGGTGTAGTAAGACTTACAAGAGCATACACCAATCCTCAAAACGGAGTGCAGTCAATTGCATTTATGAATTATGTAATTATCCTCGATGAAACCACAGGTGAGACGAAAGAGGCGCTTTTGATGCGTGTCGAACCGGTAAGTGTTCTTGAGGATAAATTCGTCTTTTTGAAAGGTGAGTATGAAAATGTGGAGATTTCCCTCATAAATAAAGATGGAGATTATCTGGTTCACGGCAGATCACTGAAAAATTCCAATTTTTTTGAATTCTATAAATCCTATAACAAAGCAGATATTGCAGACTATAACAATATGATAGACAAGGTCACAACACAGTCCGGAACAATGAGGGTGATGAACTCAAAAGGAGAGGAATGTGTAATATCTTATACTCCTTTGACTTCAATGAATACGTGGTTTTTACTGTCATATATTCCTGCTGTGGAGCTTGAGGCCGCCAATTCGGTAGTGGACTGGCTTCTTTTGGGAATGGTGACTATGGGGCTTATGATACTCCTTGGCTTTAATTATCTGGTGCTTAAGCTTTACAACAAAAAACTGGCGGAGGCTGCTGAAGCTGCCAATCAGGCAAATGAGGCAAAGTCGCACTTTTTGTCTACCATGTCACATGATATCCGTACTCCCATGAATGCAATTCTGGGATTGAACGAGATGGTACTCAGAAACAGCCGCGAGGAGGAAATCGTGGCATATTCGGAGAGTATCAGGACTGCGGGGAAAACTCTTCTTGGCATAATCAATGACATTCTTGATTTTTCCAAGATAGAAGCAGGAAAGATGGACATCATAACTGTCGATTATAATTTTGTCTCTATGCTGAATGACCTTGTGAACATGGTTCAGGGGAAGGCAGACGACAAAGGACTTGCGTTTATTCTGGATGTCGACAGGAACATTCCAATGGTATTGCACGGAGATGAAATCCGCATCAAGCAGATAATCACTAATATCCTTTCAAATGCAGTTAAATATACGAAAGAGGGATCTGTCACCTTCAAAGTCGGATATGAAAAAATAGAGGAAGCTTCTGATTCCATAAAGCTCATCATCTCCATAAGTGATACCGGTATAGGTATAAAGCCGGAGGATATGAAGCGCCTGTTTACTGCATTTGAACGCATTGAAGAAAATAAAAACCGCAATATTGAAGGTACCGGCCTTGGAATGAGTATTGCTCAGAGCTTTCTTGCCATGATGGGAAGCCATATGGAGGTAGAGAGCGAATATGGGAAGGGCTCTAGATTTTCCTTTGAGCTTGTGCAGGGGGTTAAGGACTATACTCCTATAGGCAATTATGAGGAGACCTTCAAACGCGGCGTTCTTGAAAGAAAGAAATATCACGAGAGCTTTACTGCTCCAAAAGCAAGGGTTCTTGTGGTTGATGATACACCAGTCAATCTTTCTGTTTTCAAAAACTTATTAAAACGTACCAGGGTTCAGATTGATGCAGCCGGTAGTGGAGATGAAGGAATATCACTTTTTAGAGAAAAATCGTATGATGTCATTTTCCTTGATCATATGATGCCTGATAAGGACGGAATTGAGACGCTTAAGGAGATGAAGGAGATAGCTGATACTCCAAATGCGAAGACACCTGTAATATGTCTTACTGCCAACGCTATATCAGGTATGCGCGAAATGTATATAAAAGAAGGCTTTGATGATTATATTACAAAGCCTATCGATCCGGACAGCCTTGAAGCGATGCTTGTTGAATATCTTCCGGAGGATAAGATAAACACAGCTTCTGAGGAAGGGGCAGAGGAGGATCATCATATTCCGGCATTCATATGGGGGCTTGAAGAGATTGATGTGAATACTGGCCTGATATACTGCGGTGGCAGTGAAACGTATATGTTTACGCTAAATGCCTATCTTGAGGCTGCCAAAAAGAATGCTGATGAAATAGAAAATTACTGGAAAGCAGGCGATATAAAGAATACTACGGTAAAAGTCCATGCGCTAAAGAGCACTTCACGAATGATAGGAGCTATGGAACTTGGCGATTTTGCGCAAAGACTAGAGCTGGCAGGAGATGCCGAAGACAGGGATACTCTTGAAAAAGAAATTGGCGATCTTCTTAAAATGTACCGAAAGCTCGCAAAGGATCTTGAACCCTTAGCTGATGAATATGATGACAAGTTAAAGGAGGATAAACCACTTATATCCCGACATGATATGAAGAAGGCCTATGAGGACCTTGCAAGGTTCTGCGATTCGTTTGATTTTGACAGTGTAATTAATACACTGAAGACTCTTGAAGGATACAGTTTTCCGGAGAATGAAAAGTCACGGTTTGAAGCTTTGAAAAATGCGGTAGATAATTTTGATTATGACAAGATTCCACAAATCCTTAAGGAGATGGAAGGATGATGAAGGAGGAAGCATGAATATCAAAACTAAGAGATCGTTAAAAAAGTTATTGGCATCATTAGCTGTAATTTCGGTGACATTTGGCCTTTTTGCATGCCAGCCAAAGAAAGATAATGATGCGGAATTTAAGCCCGGACTCCCCACAGATACCTCGTGTCAGATCAAGGTTGTTGGGAGCTACTCCAATTTTGAATCACTTGAGAGCGAATTTGAGAGGTTCTACGAATACTATCCAAATGCAAGTCTCAATTATGTATACCTCGATGATTACGATAACACCATCACAAGCGCCCTGATGAGTGATGAAGCTCCGGACATTTATGTCACGGCATCATGGATGCTGGATGAAGATAGAATGAAACCTGTTTTCGAAAATGCGGAGATCCTTTCTGATCCTAAGCTAAATATCGACTTTGACTGCATCAGAAAAGGAGCACGCTGGAGCCTTGAAAACGGTGATGTTAACATGCTTCCAATTTTCACAAGGTCCTATGGAATGCTTGTGAATATGGATATTTTTGAAAAGAATGGTATTAGTATTCCCGGCAATTACAAGGAACTTGTTGATACCTGCGATAAGCTAAAGGCGGCCGGCTACGATACACCTATTATGGGAGCGAACGGTACTACTGTGGCAGGAATGTATTATGCATTTTCATTTCCGCTTTTTTGCAACAATGTTTTAAAGAATCCGGATTCGGTAGGCCCTCTTAATTCTATGGATAATTCTGCCGGCGAAATGATGCGTCCTTCACTTGAAAAGCTAAAGAATTTTGTTGACTTGGGATATTTGAATCCTGAGCTTTGCTCAAAGGAAATAGAGGACGATTATAACGCTGTCATCATGCGCTTTTTCGAGGGCGATGTGCCGATGATGCTTGGAAGTGGTGATATGGTTTCAGGCACGCAAAAACGTGAGAGTAAGTCGGAAGCATTTTTGGCTAATCCGTTTAAATACAAATTCTATGTGGTACCTCTTGGCGATGATGGCGGATATTTCCTAGATTCGGTCAATCTGTTCTTTAGCGTAAATAAAAACAGTAAGAATCTGGATATGACCAACGAGTTCATCAGATTCCTCACCAGGGAAAAAGAACTCGGCAATATGGCTGTAATTAAAAGACTAATCACACCTACAAACGATTTTTCTTTGGATGAGGTTTATGCATCTCTCGAGGGTTTTCCTGAGGACAAGGCCTTTAATTATCAGGAAACAGGATTGAACGATGCTGTTAATAAAGAGTTCAGGGCAGCCGCATACAAGGTTGCAAACGGTACTATGACTGTAGATGAGGCGATAAGTGCATATGGAAGCCTGTGGGATGACTAAAGCATCTTTAGAGTTGTTATGACAAACCCACAATTTGCCCTGCAGTTCGTGGAATAATGAAACACCCACAGAAAGGATACTAGATGGAAGAGCGCGTAGTAGTTGTAGATGATGATGCTATCATATTAAGGAGTGCGAACACGGTCCTTTCGGAAGCCGGATTTAAGGTTACATGTCTGAAAAGCGGCAGGCTTTTACTTGATTACGTCACCAAAAATCCAATAGATATGCTGCTTTTGGACATCAAAATGCCGGAGCTTGACGGTTTTGAGACCATGAGACTCCTTAGGGAATGGGAAATTGAGAATGGGGTAAAGGAGATCCCGGTGATTTTCTTTACCGCAAATGATGACTGTGCAGCTGAGACGGCGGGACTGTCTTTAGGAGCTATGGATTTTATAAGAAAACCCTTTGCTGCGGAGGTTCTGACTCTGCGTGTAAGGCATCTACTGGATCTTATAAGGCTACAGCGTGATCTTCATGCGGAAGTCGAGCGTAAGACAAAAGAGATAGAAGGAATGTCTCTGCATGTTGTACAGACCCTGGCAGATGCAATCGATGCAAAGGACGCATATACAAAGGGCCATTCCGGAAGAGTGGCGGAGTATTCAAGAGAGATAGCAAAAAGAGCCGGATATACCTTTGAAAGGCAGGAAGAAATATACATGATGGGGCTTCTCCACGACGTAGGGAAAATAGGTGTTCCCGATGCTGTGATAAATAAACCCGGAAAGCTTACTGATGAAGAATTTGAGAAAATAAAAACACATCCCGGAAGGGGAGCCAAGATATTACAAAACATTGAGGAGATGCCAAAGCTTTTTATCGGAGCAAGGTGGCACCATGAGCGTTATGACGGCAGAGGTTACCCGGATGGTCTTGCGGGTGATGAAATCCCTGAAGAGGCAAGGATCATCGCTGTTGCAGATGCCTATGATGCCATGACCAGTAATAGGAGCTACAGGGGACTTATCCCGCAGGAAGTGGTCAAAACTGAGCTTGAGAAAGGCTCAGGAACCCAGTTTGACCCACAGTTTGCTGCGATAATGCTTGAAATAGTAAATGAAGATGTCGATTATACACTGCATGAACAGTAAACAGCACATATAATAAGACAAATCATCTATGCATGAATTTTTGCTTATGCTTATACATGTTCTTGTCAGCCTGCTCAAATACGCTGCTGACTGAAGAGTGCCTGTCTCCGCGTGCATAACCCACTGCAATGGTGACTGCGCCTTTAACCCGGTTTTCATGATTTTTGGCGTCCAATACATTTACCAGATAATCTATTTTCCGGTAATCGTCACCTTGAGTTATGGCAACAAACTCATCGCCGCCAATCCTGAATACCGGGCTATGGGCGAAGGTTTCGCATATGATCTTGCAACCATTCTTAATGTATTCATCACCGGTTTTGTGACCGAATGTATCATTCACGTATTTCAGATTGTTCAGATCAAACATAACGATGGCATATTCTGTAACTGTGCCTGCATCCAGCTGTTTCTTTAAGGCTGCTTCGGCTGCGGAATATGCATGCTTGTTTTTTATACCTGTGAGCGCATCTGTTGCAGCAAGATTTTCAGCATCAGCAAGCGCTTCTGTATATGCTTCTTCTTTTCTGACCTGATTATCTATATTGATTAATCCGACGATCAGTTTTGGATCATCATTTTCTTTGGACATTACTGCTCTTAATTCGAAGAAGGTAGGCTTACCATTTAAAAGGAGTCTGTAGTTATGAGAAAAGATATTTCAAGTGCACGATCAAAATTATTTAGAAGATATTCGTCCTTTTTTTCATAAATGATATTCTTTTGCATGCAGTCACCTATAGACAGGAACCTTATAACAGATTAGAGAAGCAAAAAATTACAGATATAGTATAACAAATAAGTGATTGTTTTTGTACTAAAAAACATTTTTTGGAGCTTTGCTGTTATTTTTGAAGAAAAAGCAGGAATCTGTGATTGCCTATGCATGTGAAATAACATAAAATTAGAAAGATGCCAATTATGATAATATAGGACTGATTTGAGGAATCTAAAGCAATAGGTCCCGTCTTAGGTCGATGGTTAGGAAATCAGATATGGATAGACAGCTTGTAGCAAGGATCAGACAATTTCCGAGTGATATTATGGAAATTCAGGGATCAATTACGGATATACTGCAAAAGATATCAGGATGGAGCAAGGATGGCGATGATATGCAGCTAAGGCTATTAATGCCAAGACTTCAGTTCTTAAACGCAAGAATAGATGCGCTTAAGGGCGACATGAACGAGGCTATACAGCAGCTTGGCGAGACAGACAATATGTCAAAGCAGGTGGTTGAACAGCAGATATTGTCAATAGAAAGCATGGCATTGCAGCTTTCCGGAATCACGGACACAATAAGCACATCGCTTAAGGTGCTTGCGGAATCAGACAAGCAGTTGCTTATGGCTGATATAATGAAAAGGTGCAGAGAGCTCGAGAATGCAGCTAAGGAGTTATAGATATGAAAAAAGAGTCATTACAGGGGAATCTTAAGAAGAATATTTCAAAGCTTACGGTAGGGGCAGTAATTTTCGTTATTACCTTAATATTAAAGTTATTGGTTTCTGCCGGCAGAGATACGCTTATCGTCTATGCGGGAATCAGACTTTTCAGCACTGTTTCAATGCTTACAACGCTTCTGATAATACTTGGAACGGCAGTGTTCCTGATATTTTTGGTGATGACCTGCATCTCATATTTTTCGCTGAAAAAAGAAGAAGCCATTGAGGAAGCCGATTCAAATAAAGGACCTGTCCTCAAAGTAAAGGGCAGCCTTGATCCGGTTCAGATCAGAAACAGCCTGATGACTGAAGGTGATAAGTGGATTTTTGCAGTTTCACAGATAAATCAGGGTGAAGCATCAGAGCTTAGTGCGGCAATTGCAGGCGTTAAGGAGACGATGGCTTTGATGGATGATTATCAGCTTCGCCTTAAGAACCTTCTTGACAGTAATGGTGCAGATGCACTTAGAGATACTGAGGAAATTCTTGATAAGGTTGAGCAGCATATCTGCAGAAATGTCAGAAAGCTGCTTAACATCATGACAGTTTCAACTCCAAACAATCAGAATGATATGGATGTGGTTGAACTTGCTGCGAAGAATTGCGCGCAGGATAACAATAGTCTTTTACAGACAACAAAGGAGTTTATTGTCTCAGTTACTGAGTTCCTTAATTCACAGGGCGACAGCGGCAGTGGCATAAGCGAGGTTGAAGTCTATAAAAAAGCACTAACTTCTCAAATGGAAGAGGGAGGAATATATTAATGAGGAAAAAGTTATTATCAACAATTTTAGCTGCAGCCATGGTGGCATCAACACTTTCAGGTTGCAGCAGCGTAAGAAATGACGCTTCGATCAGCGCCCTTTCAGAAGAAGAGGCCAAGAAAGAACTGCAATCTTTGATGACAAAGGTGGATGTCCAAACAAATGACAATCCTATTCTGGATATTTATTCAGAGGAGGTTTCTGAGGCTGACACTCTTGCAGATATCGATACATTTCCCATCACGGTTCAGGGAAGCGGACAGATCAATCTCGAGATAGCAGCACCTTCAGAGTTTTCCGGAAGTACTCCGGACAACTGGCTTAATGAGGTTGCAGAGAAGTTCAATAAATCTGGCGCAACGGCTGACGGAAGAAGCGTATCAGTAACCGTCCGCAAGATTTCATCAGGAGAAGTTGTAACATACATGGCAAACGGCGGATACAAGCCTGACATCTATGTTCCTTCTAACGAAGCTCTCGGAAAAATGGTAGAGGCAAACGGGTTTAAACCCGAGAAGCTTACAGACAGACTTGCCGGAAATACTGCAGGAATTCTTATGCAGAAGGACATCTATGACAAGTTTTCCGAGGCGCACGGTGATGTAACAGTTAAGGGTGTTCTTGAGGCAGCTAATGCAGGTGAGCTTAAGTTTGCATACACAAACCCTTACACATCAGCGACGGGGCTTAATATCCTTTCATCCATGCTTTATGCATTTGATGAATCAAACCCGTTATCGGATAATGCAACAAATGCACTTTTAGACTACCAGAAGACTTCACCACCGGTTGCTTATACCACAGGTGTTCTTAGAAACCAGGCGGCAAAGGGCATCATCAATGCAATGATAATGGAGAAGCAGGCATATGTTAATACTCCTGAGCTTAAGAAGTATGTTTACACACCGGTTGGACTTCGCCATGACCATCCTGCTTATTTCTTTGATTGGAACTCTGATGCAGGCTATAGGGAAGGTGCGCAGCAGTTCGTGGATTTCTGCTTATCAGGTGACATGCAGAAACTCGCGACAGACAAGGGCTTCAACCAGGATGATGACTATGTTTCTCAGGATACAGGAATGACAGGTGCTGACTACATTGCAGCTCAGAAGGTTTGGAAGCAGAATAAGAATGGCGGTAAGCCTATCGTTGCTGTTTTCGTGGCAGATGTATCGGGATCTATGGATGGCGAGCCGCTCAATTCCCTTAAGTCTTCACTTATCAGCTCATCAACTTATATCAGTTCAGATCACTATATCGGACTTGTAAGTTACTCAAGCGGAGTTACTGTTAATCTTCCCATCGCACAGTTCGATCCTACACAGAGAGCATACTTCTCAGGTGAAGTTAAGAACCTCTCAGCAGGCGGCGGAACTTCGACATATGACGCTGTACTCACCGGTATGCAGATGCTTGAAGATTATGCCGAAAATGTTCCGGATGCAAAGCTGATGCTTTTTGTTCTTACAGACGGTGAGCAGAATTCAGGGTATTCACTTGATCGTATCACAGGTGTTGTGGGCGGACTTAAGATTCCGGTCTACACAATCGCTTACAACTTCAACGAAGTGGGAGATCTTGAAAAACTGTCCAATATCAATGAAGCAGCACAGATAAAGGCAAACAGTGATGATGTTGTTAACCAGCTTAGAAATCTGTTTAATGTAAATCTATAAAAAAGTATGAGCTATATTGAAGTCAGTAACTTAAAGAAAGATTTCATAGTAAAAAAGAAACATGAGAAAGGAAAGCTTTTAAGGGAAAAGGAAATCGTGCAAGCCCTTAAAGGCGTTTCTTTTTCTGTTGATAAAGGAGAACTTGTTGGTTATATCGGCCCTAACGGCGCCGGCAAGTAGTTTTTAGTAATAAGATTTATAAGATTAAATAAGAGTAATAAGATTTATAAAGGAAAAAGTTTGGGAGTAGTTTTTAATGAGAAATAATTCATCCGGAGATGGCAGAGGATTTTATGTATTTATATGGTTTATGGTAGTTATAATAGCCTTCTCCAATATTATATTCGATGGCATAGATATGCTATGGAAAGAGAGTGTTGTCGAAGGCATTATCGGCCTGTTGGTCATGTTAGCCCTGGCAGTCAAATTTTGTGCTACTGCATTGAAAATGATGGGGCCGTCTTTGGGAATCAGGAAAAAGAAAAAGCCTAAAAAGAAGAAATATGGAGTTCTTCCGCACTTTGAAAATGAAATGATCGAAGAGAAGGTAATGTCGATCATTGAAGCTTCAAAGTTTTCGCCCTACGAGACAAGAGATGGGAAAATACTGAAAAGCATATCAGTCAGTGAGGATCAGAAGTGGATTTGTATCCTCGGAGGCTATCTGCCGCTTGACCTGATTTGCGGATATGATGCCAGGAAAAATGAGCTTCTTGCAATAGACGGAGCGACTGTGAAGCTCCCTTTTAAAGTGGGATCGACGCGGATGGACAGGGATCTTGATGCATTTTTCAAGGATAGGGGCATATATTACACGAGCCTGCCGAAAATCGCGGATGACAGCTATTTCGATGTGAGGCGCACATATGGCCTGAACATTGACAGAGAGGACTTCGGAAAGCTTCGTTATCAGTGGGAGAAGGCCATAGCTAACGAGAAAAATGACTTTTGGATTACAGACGATAACGGCAATGTCTGCAGACAGGACATGGAGAGCGGGATAAATGCGTTGGCCCATGAGGTGGTGCTTTCTGATAGCAGCATTCAGGAGATTGCTGAGAGTGTGAAAAGTGGCAGAGTTTC
The DNA here is from genome assembly GCF_045999815.1 of Butyrivibrio sp. NATIVEDY162. Lineage (GTDB taxonomy): Bacteria > Bacillota > Clostridia > Lachnospirales > Lachnospiraceae > Butyrivibrio. The sequence goes on along the minus strand of NZ_CP172574.1, from coordinate 40,019 downwards.
GCTTTCCCGTTATCTTGAATTTAATGATTACCAAAACGAATTCAGCGTTTGTAACGGGATTGAGATTTTGAAGGAGCTTGGATATCCGGAGAATGCGCAGGGGATAGATTTTCTTTTCATGTGCCTCAGGGATGTGGATGAAGCTTATTTCACCTATGCTATAGAGCTTCTCAAGAAGTATCCAAGAGACCTTGTGATAGGGAAAATCGAGGAAAATGCGCGTAACGCCTATGAGAGTGAGGACGTTGTGAGCCTTGCAGGAGTTATGTACCTGGCGAAGGATTTTGAATACACTATAGAGTACGTTGTGGAGCTGAAAAAGCAGAAAGCTCAAGAGAATTCCGACCAGGTAGGAGATGCGAATGCAATTCCGGAATTTGAGTTTGACGAGGCTCAGGCCTTTGGCAGTGAAGAAGTGAAGGAGTTTGAATGGGGCGTGCTGGTTCCTTTTAGCAGCCCTGGGGGCTCCGGAGGACAGAGTTAGTGGCTTGCTACCTGAATGTCTTGTCATGAGTTTGGTATAGCTGAGGTCGATCAGGTAGCAAATGCTTATCATCTCTCAAAAGGTAAAAAATTTACCTTCAAAAATAGTCTTTTTTTACGCGGAAAATGCGTTTTATATAAGTTAAAAGCAGCCCTTTATCACATGGATATAGGGCTGCTTTTTATCGTGCATTTTTATACTAGATTTTATCTAAGATTCTATTTTCTTTATTCATACTGGCCGTTTGAATCAGAATAGATAGAAGAGATATGGCCTTTCTTAAGAACTGTGATGTAGTTTACACCTGATGTGAAGGTATGGCCATTTACTGTCTTGTAAGCCTGAACATATACATAATATGTCTTGTTCTTTTTGAACTTCTTCTTACCATACTTGCTGACTGTTACAGAGCCTTTGTTTGCCTTTACGCTCTTAACCTTCTTATAGCCGGAATGAGCTTTATTAGATACAAATACATTGTAGCCTGTAACGCCATCCATCTTCTTCCATGAAACCTTGAGCTTGGAACCACTGACCTTAGCATTAACTACAGAATCTGTATTACCCTTTGAGGGCTGTGTAAAGAAGAATCCTGTGGGGCTCCAGTCACCATAGTATTTAACACCATTGATGGTTGAGTAAGCACGAACCTGTGCTTTATAAACAACATAGTTTTTGATTTTCTCTGAGAAACTTGCGGATGGTGTTACTCCTGAATCAATTGTCTTGCCCTTGTGTGTCTGGAACAAGTATTCGTAACCGTCAGCAGCAGTCTGGATATTCCAACCAATATCAACGGTTTCGATGTAACGGTACCAACGAAGCTGGTTAAGACCTGTTACCTGACCAGGAGTGGTTTTAATAGTAATAGAGCCAACACTATGAGTGTATGCTACATTCTGACCTTTATAATTTTTACCGGCTTCATCATAATATACTTTTACTTCATATTCTGTTCCAGGCTTAAGTCCGTTAAATGTATAGCTTGTTGCGCCTACCGGAAGTTTAATCTGTTTTGCCTTTGCGTTATTACTAGCTGTCTCATAATCTTCTGAATAACCAAGATATAAAGATGTAATCTGGCAGTTCCTTAAAGGTGTAACTTTATCCCATGAAATAGTTACTGAATTCTGTGTCTGAGCTGTCTGCCTTACACCATATGCCTTAGCAGAGCTTGCATTAAGCCCGAACACAAGTAAAAATGCAGCCACGTATAATACTAAACGTGACAAGGTTTTGAGTTGTTTGTTCATTCCCCTTTTTCCTCCAAAAATAGCGTAGAAAACTTAAAAAAATGTTTTCCCATTTATAGTACGCTATTTATTTAAGCTTATAAGAAAGCTATAGTCAAGGGGAAATTAATAGAAATTTTATAATATTAATAGGTAGCAAATTCTTGATATAATGTAATAGAAGAAGCAGGTTTAGTCACGCAAATGTAGGAGGTATACAATGATTCTATTTGTAAATGCCTGTGTAAAGAAGAATTCAAGAACCAAAAGAATTGCTGATAAGCTTATAGAAAAGCTTGGTAAAAAAGCATCTGAAGAAAATAAGATAGAAGAAATTCTGGAAGTAAAGCTTGAGGATGTCTCTTTTCCTAAAACAGATGAGAAATTCCTGGCATACAGAGACGATTGCATTGCAAAGCGCGACTTCTCAGATGAGTATTTCAGCCTTGCAAAGAACTTTGCAAAGGCAGATACAATTGTGATAGCAGCTCCTTACTATGACTTATCATTCCCGGCTATGCTTAAACAGTATATAGAGCACATCAATGTTATGGGCATAACCTTTGAATATACAGAAGAAGGATATCCCAAGGCTCTTTGTAATGCTAATAAGCTTTATTATGTTACAACAGCAGGAGGAGGCTTTGTTCCTGAAGAGTTTGGATATGGATACATCAAGGCTCTTGCCCGGAATTTCTATGGCATTTCGGACTGTGAGAAGATTCAGGCAGTTGGACTTGATGTAGCAGGGGCCGATATCGAGGGCATTGTTAACGAGTGTATAGATAAAATATCAGGTTAATGTCACGTAAAGGAGCTTCAGCCGAAGAAGGGCAGTGTTGGTAAGAACATATTTGGTATGACCAAGAAAAATATAAAACACTAAAAAATAATCCGAAGAGAGGAGTTTATGGTATGAAAGAGTTTATTAAGGGCGCAAATCCGTATCTTCCATTGTGGGAGCATGTACCGGATGGAGAACCCAGAGTTTTTGAATATAACGGAGAGAAGCGGGTATACGTATATGGCTCGCATGACATAGAAAGAGATAAATACTGTGGAAGGAACTATGTTGTATGGTCTGCACCTGTTAATGACCTTACAGATTGGAAATATCACGGAGTATCCTATGAGACACATTATGATTCAGTGTTGTTTGCTCCTGATGTTGTAAAAAAGGGAGATACTTACTATCTCTATGCGGCTGAAAGATGCGGAAGCCTCGTTGTGGTTGCTTCGTCCAAGACTCCTTGGGGACCTTTTGAGAATCCTGTAGAAACCAAACTTGGTTTTGATCCCGGAGTGCTTGTTGATGATGATGGCAAAGTCTATGCGTACTGGGGAGGATGTGCTGCTCCATGTTATATAGCAGAACTTGAAGATGACATGGCGACCATTAAAGAAGGAACACTTGTAGAAAATCCTTTGGGACATTCCTCTTGTCCATGGGATCCAAAAGATGATGGACATATATCTCTCACAGACGGTTTTTTTGAAGCATCAAGTCCCAGAAAAGTCCTCGGAAAGTATGTATATATCTATTCCAAGTGCTATGAAGTTCCTGTTCCTGAACTTGGAGTATTTGAATCATGCAATGGATTCCTTTCATATCGTATAAGTGACACTCCCTTTGGACCTTTCCATGATGGAGGTGATTTCAGCTTTAATGGTGGAGAAATACTTCATGACAGCCAGGGACTTGGAACCATGACCTACAAATGGGGCAACAATCATGGCTCAATCATGGAGATAGAAGGACAGTGGTATGTCTTTTACCATAGGCAGACAGGTACGAATGAATACTCACGCCAGGCTATGATGGAACCGGTTGATGTTGCGCTTGGAAAAGATGGAAAGCTATATATAGGAGACATAAAGTATATAGCAGGAGAGCCTGTATCATCGAAACCTGTGGAAATGACTTCTCAGGGACCTCATATAAACGGTCTTGATTCATACAAGTGGATATCTGCCGGCTATGCCTGCCATATCTTTGGAAGCAGTAAAAACGCACATATAATACCTGTGTATGAGGAAAAGGATGACATTTCTGCTCCGGTTGTAAATATTACATCAGGCACCACTGTGGGATTCAGGTATCTTCAGTTTGGTAATACATCAGCCAAAAAGGTAACAGTAATCCTTGGAGAAGCAAAGCCTGTAAAGATAAATGTCCGACTGGATTCATATAATGGACGTGTGATTTCAACTATGGTCTTTAATGGCTCTGAAAATGAAAAGACATCTGAGCTTACTTGCGGTGTAATAGGTAAGCATGCTATATATTTTGAATTCCTCTCTGAAGACGCAGATGAAGAGTACACTTTTGATAGATTTACATTTGATTGAAGCAAGCCCAAAGGAGGCTCTATGCGACTGTTCATAGCGATTAATTTCGATACAAATATGACTGATGCTCTTATAGAGATGCAGGATGACCTTATGAGATGTGGGGTAAAGGGCAATTTTACTCGTGAAGAGAACCTTCACATGACTTTGGTATTCATTGGCGAGAGCGATGAGCCGGAAAAGATTGAGGAGATCATGAAGGATGTGCCACTTAGGTCTTTTACCATCCATGTGTCAGGAATGAGGCGCTTCAAAGATATGGTATTTGCCAACGTAGAAGATAATCCCGATCTAGATAATTACGTGAAACGTCTAAGGCGTGCCCTTTCGGATAATGACATTGATTTTGATAAAAAGAAATTCGTGTCCCATATAACTCTTGTAAGGCGGGCTCTCGGAGCTAAAGATATACAGTTACTGTCTGATGAGAACATCTCAGAAAAGATGAGAGTCAATGGAATATCTTTGATGAAATCAGAACGGGGAAAGCACGGCATGATTTACACAGAGATCGGATATGTGCGGGCATTTTAGTGCAGGTAAGGTGATTATTTTGCTTTTAGGGAGGACGATATGAAAAAAGGGAAATTAAAACTGTCAAAAACTATCATGTACATGCTGGCTTTCTTTTGTGCATCATTCTTTTTTGGGGGATTAGTTGTACAAGCAACGGTTGGAAATGTACACGCTAAGCAAACAGCAGATTATCTAAAGAGCCTGGATATAATTCTTGAAGACAAGACCGTTAAGCATGCCAGTGATTACAACGAGGATTATCTTGCATTCATCTTTGGAAGGACGTCCTGCCCAAGGACAAATTCTATGATGGCAGTTCTGGACAATGCAGAAGCAAAAGGAATATCCATAAAACAAATATTTCTGCCTGTCGATGAGGTAAGAGATAGGCTGGGAGAGTTTAAGAGTGTACATTCGCAAAATACTGTACTCGCTCTTGGAAGATCATATTCTTCCTGGGAATGTCAGCACTATGAACAGATTTCATCAAGCACCCTTCCCACGATAATTATACTGGATAAAAACAGGAACGTGGCCTGGGCATCCGTAAATGTCGAGTATGACAGGCTATATCAGTTCTTCGGTTTTGTTCTTCCGGAAAAGTTTGAGGTTACGTCCTCAGAGGATGTCATAGGAATGGATCATCATGTAGGAGATACATGGAAATTTACTCCTGTTATTACTCCAGTTAATGCTTCTTTTAAGGATGTTACATGGTACGTAAGTGATGAAAATGTTATAAAAGTGGATGATAACGGAAACTGCAAAGCTGTTGGAACCGGGCATGCCTTCATAATAATTAAGCTGTCGGTCACAGCTCAAAAATGTAATCCAAGAACATACACCTACTACTATAATATCTATAGCAAAGATACGAAGATACAACCGCAGCAACTTCGAGAAAATGATGTAACATATGCGATAAAAAATGGAAAAGCATATATCAGATCTGTGTCCGGAAGCGCGCAAAAAAATCTTGTATTTGACGAATATATCATAGCGGGTGGTAAAAAATTTTATATTACAGGTATACAGCAGTCCGCCTTTTCAAATACAGGCATAAAATCTGCAGACTTTACGAAAACAAGGATAGATACTATAGATAAAAACGCATTTTCAGGATGCACAAAATTAAAAAGCATAAAGCTTAATGCGAAGTATCTTAAGAAAGTGAAGAGCAACGCTTTTTACAGGACTAACAAAAAGCTTAAGATAGGGCTCAAGGGTACTAAAAAGCAATACAAGAACGCGGTGAAGCTTTGCAAGAATAAGGGAAATAGCAAAGCTAAATTCAGGCGCATAAAGTAAAGGGACAGGTATGAGAAAACAATCATTCTTTTTAATAGCTTTTATAGCAGGGATCCTGTTGTTTTCAATGAATGCGAGAGCCCAAATGATAGATGCAAAGTCTCCGCAGGAGATTAGAAATTACATTTATTCAAAAAAAATTAATCTCGAGGAGATGCCCGCGTATTCAGTAACTCCAAGCACATCACAGCCTTACACCACAGGCAATCTTTCACAAGGCTCATTGAATTCTGCACTAAACACACTTAATGCTGTAAGATATATTGCAGGTCTTCCTGAAGTGTCACTTGATACAGATCTTTGTCAAAAAGCACAGACAACATCACTCATAAATGCAGTAAACAATTACCAGTCACATTATCCTTCAAAGCCACAGGGCATGGATGAAGCCATGTATAAACTCGGCTTTGATGCAGCATCACAAAGTAATCTTGCACATACCGGCAACGGGCTTAATTATGATATTGTGTTTGGGTGGATGGCTGATAACGGAGCAAATAACCTCAGTTCAGTGGGACACAGAAAATGGTGCCTTAGTTCTCGCATGAGAAAGACGGGATTTGGGCTTGTAAATGATTATGCTACCATGTATGCCTTGGACATGTCAGGTACTAAAAACGGAAGATATGTTGCATGGCCTGCTCAGAATATGCCTTTGGAGTTTTTCTATGAAGTAGATAACATGCTTCCGTGGTCATTGACTGTGGGAAAAACGGTTAACGCATCTGGCGTATCAGTGACACTTACAAGAAGGAATGATGGGAAAATCTTACATTTTTCCGCTACATCCATGGCAGACGGATATTTCAATGTAGATAATTCTTATAAAGGTGATCAAGGGTGCATAATATTCCAACCGCATCTCCTATATTCTGCAGGTGATTCATTTCATGTGAGTATATCCGGTGTTGATTCTTCCCCGATAGAGTATGACGTCTCTTTTTTTAGTGTAAGCGACTGCCTTGTATATAACACAGAGATAAATCTTAACAAGGACAATGCTTCCATTGATGTAGGTAAGACTATAAAGCTTTCAGCAAAAGTAAAGCCTGATAAAACAAAAATCGCGTGGATGAGTTCGGATACCTCAATAGCGACTGTGAATAATGGCACTGTAAAAGGAATATCTGAGGGAGAGACAGATATAGTTGCATATGCACCGAATGGAGTCAAAGCCGTCTGCAGAGTAACTGTTACGGACCCTTCCATAACAAAGAATATAAAGATATTAAAAAGCTACAAGCCAAAAATAAAAAAGAAAAGTGCTTCAAAAAAATCCATTATTCTTACTGTAGAAAAGCCTTCTATAAAAAATGTGCAATTTGAAGTACAGTACAAAAAGGGCAGTGGTAAATGGGTATCCATAATATCAAAAAAGAATAAGATAAAGATTAAAAAACTAAAGGCAGGAAAAAAATATAAGATACGTGTAAGAGTATACAAAAAATACCGTGATAATAATCAGTACAGCAAATGGTCAAAAACAATATCATTTCTGCGGATACAACAATGAATAAATTTATTAGATCAATAGGAATAATCATGGTATCCATAATAACAGATTATATTTTCCTTCTATCAGGTTTTACGTACGGATTATTCGGATCGATGCTTATTTTCTATTCACTTCTTATCCTGCTTCCGTTTTTCTGCAGTATTTTGTTTTATATGATCATTCAGTCTCCATCGTCAAAAGAGAAAGTGGCTTTCACTTTATTTAGACTAATATTATTGTTTGCTTTGGCGAGTTTTCTTGATAAGAGTTATCTTGGAGGCGAAGAAGGAATATTCTATGCTTATCTTTTGTGTGTTATTTTCCTGGATGCAGCTTTATCTGTATTGATTTTTTATCTGATCGGATGGTGGATGAAAAGAAAGCAATTAAGTGTTTCCTTGAGCATTCGTGGCAAAAGTGTCATATTGGCCTTAATGACTTGTTTTATGATCATTACAATTCCCATTTTGCTAAAAAGCTATTGGCATTATTTTGATGGTTCGTGTTCGGGAACTTATGTCGGCAGATATAGTAATGATAAGGTGGTTCTTGATCAGTTTTATTTTTGCTATAACGACGTAGTTGAAGCTGATTTTAAGGTTAGAGACGGCTTGGTAGTATTGGATATGGATTCCATTCGAATAAAAGAGAATTCGTCTGATATTTATACAGATTCTCAAAAGCAGAAAATGTTAGATGAAATCATTTTCTTAGCTGGAAAAAAAGGCATTAGCCTGGGCGGTGAGAATTACGAAATGTGGTTTAATTATGACATTACACATTTTGATGCCACCGTTTTAGATCGAGTTCGAGAGGCCGACTCAGTTGCGGACTCTGGCTATTCTGATGGGTCGTGGTGGGGAACTTATGCTTCTACTGAAAGTAATAAAACGGTGGTTTTTGATCGGAATTATTTTTGTTACAATGACGTGGTTGAAGCTGGTTTTAAGTGTGTAGACGGTGCGATAGTATTGGATATGGATTCTATTCGGATAAAAGAGAATTCGTCTGATACTTATACAGATTCTCAGAATCAGAAAATGTTAGACGAAATCATTGCCTTAGCTGAAAATAATGACATCCACCTGTCAGCTACGGATTGGGAAGATCGCTTATACCTATACTATAACATGACACATTTTGATGTTTTGGATCGAGTAGTTGAGTGAGAATTAATAAAAAGAACAGTTCATTTGATTACTGTATTTATATTAGAGCTATGTAACAGGGGAAATTCTTGGAGTTATGACAAATTTTGATCAGATTAAAATGCTAAGCCTCTGGGGGATTCTGAGTTCATTCTGAATAAAATACAAGAAATGTATGATGACATGGATTCAAGGCTCGGTTCTATATTCAGAAGAATTAAGGAAAACGGCTATATAAACATTGAAGGTTCTGACAAAAAAGTAACCGGCATAGCATTTACTGTAAAAATGCCGGAGCAAAAAATTCCATTTATATATGCGAATTATTTAGGCGAAGCTGATGATGTAACAACTGTCTGCCACGAAACCGGTCATGCTATGCAGAATCAGCCCGACTTTCATGACATAAAGTATCTATGTTAAAATATGATGATTGAGTGTTGATGGAGGCGTTCCTAATGGAAATTGATTTAAAAAAACTCGAAGAAAAGTATTCAAAGAATAAACCCACGTTTTCACCATTAGAGTTAGTTATATGCATTGCGTTAATCATGATTGGATGTGTGTTGTTTTGTGCGATGCCGGATGAAATGGGAATTTGGGGCTGGATATTGTTTGTAGCAGGTACTTTCCTGAATGTTGTGGGAGTGTTCAGACTTGCTGCAATGGTCCCGGAGGCAAAGAGTGATTTTGGTAAAAAAATAGTAATTTTGATATCGATTGCTTCTGCAGCTTTCATACAGTTCATTGGACTACTGTATTTATATAAGAGCGGTGGAACAGGGAAAGGAGCTGCTATAGCTACGCTTGCACTATGTATCAGTCTTGGGCTGATCATATATGCTGTTGATTTCGAAAATAAGAAGCAGCAGAAAAGGATAAAAATAGTTTGTGTAATGATTACTATCATTCTTATTGCTATAGCAGCCTTTCTTATTATCAGAGATGATTTTTCCAATGCTAGCGTTTTTGTAGGAACAATACTTTTGATAGAAGCGTTGATAACCGGTAAAATTGGCTTCTCAGCACAAAAGTGAGCCTCCTTTTTTTAGTATGTTATCAAGGGTGATATGATAGCTCTTGTATAATTAAGCGGCAAGCTCCAGACATTTGACACTGTACAAGAAGTGTTTGATTATTGCTTCATAACGCTCTGCGTCAACAAGGATATTGCGAGTATGATCTGCGCCTTCAAATATGTGCATTTCTGTGTAGCCCTTGGTTGCGGACTCAAGCTCCATAGTATCATTTACAGGTACAACGCAATCACTGTCTCCTTGAATGAAGCATACCGGAATTTTATTGCCTCTAAGGCTGTCTTTTGTAAAAATGTTTTTATAAGAGAATCCGAACATAAGCTTGAAAAAAATCTCCGCCGGATCAAAAAGTACAGGTGATACATGTGCTACCTGCTGAGCAAGCTTGCAAAGAAGTGAATAAAGTGAATTGTAGCAGCTGTCAGCGATAACAAAAGAAATATGAGGATTATACTTAAGAGCGGTAAGAGCAGTCACACCGCCAAGGCACTCGCCGTGTACGCCTATTTTGATATCATTCCCGAAACGGTTAACTGTATCATTTATCACACTAAGAAGATCCTTGCTTTCCTTGATGCCCCATGTTGATGGAGACTTTTTGTTATCACCATGCCCACGAAGATCAAAGAGAATACCATTATATCCCATTTTTTGGAATATGTTAAAATATTTGATTCCTCCAATTCTGCAATAAGTTGATGAATGAACCAGAATAACGTATTTTTTGGAAGGTATGGCTGAAGGAATATATGTTGCATGTAGCTCATAGCCGTCAAAGGATTTAATTATATATTCTTCCTTTTTCCAGTTCTTATAACCATCCAGAAAATGTCTACGGTTTTCTTTCTGATATGCTATGCTGGGATCGATGCATTTAACAAGTCCCATAGATCTTGCAAGTATTGCGCAGACAAAAAGATATAAAATGATTAGAATTATTGGTACTACTATTATCATATAATGACTCGTTTCTTACAAAAAAAATAAACAAATGATTTTTAAGATAGAATCATATCATAAAAAATCAAAAAAGCAAATAGTTAAGTTTTATTTGTGTTGGAGGAGCAGAATGAAGGGTGTTGAATATATCGGGATTGCTATAATCGTTAATTTTATAGTATCACTGGTGTTTTTTATAAAAGAAGAGATAAGTGCCAAAAAAGAAAAAAGAAAGAGAAGAGCAGGGTTTCTTGTCTGGTTTATTATAAGCAGCTGTTTACTTCTTACAGCACTGACGTTGATCATCTTATTTATACTTCTTACAATAGCCGTAGTGAGTAACATGTGATATGAGAGATAAGATATTTTTTAAGCTTTTGATAGTTGAAGCTATAACAGGGCTGCTTCTTACCATAGCTCATGCTGTGTATATTTATTATGCCTATACCAATTCATCAATCATATATTTTGTTTCCAAGGAGATCTGGCTATGAAGAAGATCATTGTTATTCTCATGGCTATGTTTTTTTTAATAGTCAATGTGTTTATGTATGTGACGATTACAAGACGCCTTGGCAATAACTATAGCGATGCTACCAAGAACAGGATGGTTGATGTTGGAAGCTACTTGCCCTTTGAAGAGGAGTCGAATCTTGCAAGAACAGGATCTTCATTACATTTTAATGCAGATGATGACCTTCCCGTTTTGGACGGCGCAGCAGCGCTTGTTCCTGTATATGCCTCAGTGATTGACAATATCTATCCTGAGGGATGTGTGACTTATGAAGGCGGCAAGTTTTCTGATGACAACAAGTTTGGAGAAAATTTTGCAAGTGACAGCGTCATGCAGTTTCAGAATACAGTAAGAGGATATAACGCTCTTGTAGAGGGCTCTGTGGACCTTTTCTTTACAGCTCATCCATCCCGGGAGCAGCTTGACTATGCCAAAGATATGGGCGTAGAACTTGAGATCGTGCCTATAGGCCTTGAAGCTTTTGTCTTTTTTGTTAATGAGGATAACCCTGTAGAGAATCTCTCAATAGATCAGATCCGAGGAATATATAGAGGCAATATTAAGAACTGGAATGAAGTTGAAGGCCCCGACCGCCTTATCAATCCCCTTCTTAGGATTAAAGGATCAGGAAGCCAGACCATGATGGAGACGTTCATGGAAGGCGATATGATTAGTAGGAGAGATCCGCTCTCAATATTTGGTGGAGCGATTGGTTATTCTTTTAGATATTATCTTGCCGGGATGGTAGGCAATGACAACGTTAAGATGCTATCTGTAAATGGAATATATCCAAATGTTGAGAACATCAAAAACGGTTCATATCCAATATCTGCCAATTTCTATGTAGTATACAGAAAAGATAATAATAATGAAAATGTTACAAAACTTGTCAACTGGCTACTATCTGATGAAGGCCAGAACATGATAGAAGCATGCGGCTACGTAGGTGGAAGCCATCGTGAAAAAATTAATGACCAGGAGGAGAACAATAACAATATGACGGTTTATGAAAATGGCGGAGAAAATAAAAAGGTAAACGATGAGGACATGAGCTCATTTGCTTCCGGAATAAAAACTGATGATGAAACTGCTATAGCAGAAACAGAATTTGTTCTAAATGATGAGATAGATGAGAGGTGTCCGGTTCAGTATGAGACCAGAAGAGGAAATGTGAATTACGGTGAGTTTTCCCATGGAACTTATTATTCTGAAACCTGTTCTTTGGAGAGAGGATACTGTATTCTACTTCCGGCAGATTACAGCGAGGATAAGAAATATCCAGTTCTTTATCTTTTACATGGTATATTTGGAAATGAGTACTCTTTTTCTGAAGATAAATCCAACAAATTAAGGGAAATTGTCGGGAATATGGCTGCTGACGGGTTAATAGACGAGACAATCATTGTTTGTCCCGATATGTATGCAACATCCGATCCTGAGCAGAAACCGGCATTTGATAGCGAAAGTGTTTTACCTTATGACAATTTCATAAATGATCTCGTTAATGATCTTATGCCACATATTGAAAGCGTGTATTCAGTTGCAACAGGAAGGGACAACACATATCTTGCAGGTTTTTCGATGGGCGGAAGGGAAACCATATATATCACACTTCAAAGACCGGAATTGTTTGGTTATGTATGCGCAATCTCTGCTGCACCCGGAATTGTACCAACAAAGGATAATTTCATGACTCATGAAGGACAGATATCAGAAAACGAAATGAAATTTGCAGATGATGCTGTCACACCGGAGGTCTTCATTGTCTGCTGCGGGACCAAGGACTCTGTTGTAGGAACATATCCAAAGCAATATCATGAGCTTTTAAAGAACAATGGAGCAGACCATATATGGTATGAGATAATCGGAGCAGATCATGATAATAATGCGGTTAAAAGCGGTATTTTCAATCTGTTTAAACAGATTGCATTCAGGAAAGCTTCATCTAATACGAGGTAAAAAATATGGGTATTCTATGATTATTTTGATTTATGAGGGAGCAATCAGACTGGTTGCTCTCTTTTTCTGATTTAAAATAATTATACATTTTAGAAAAAGATAATAGAAGTCTAATAGTTGTCTAATAAAATCCTATCAGCAGAGTAAGTATAATTAATTGGTAGTGATATGATTTTGCTATAGGAGCAGAGATGACTCTTTATGAAAAATTATACAAAATTCTTTTCTACGGGGATTCGTGGAAGACAATACTGAAAGGTCTTTGGGTGACTGCGCAGATATCGTTTGTAGCGCTTATTCTGGGCACTGTTTTTGGAGCCTTAATATGTCTTCTCAGAACACGAAAAAGAACAATATTTTGAACCCTTTGATGGAGCAGATACTGTCAAAGTAGGAGTTACAGGAGACCTTCCGCCTTTTGATTATATGGCAGCTGATTCTTAATTAAAGATACCGGAGGGATAATAAGTATGCAAAAAACGACTAAAAGAGAGTATGGGATTGATCTTCTGCGTATTATCTCTATGATGATGGTAACTATGATGCACGTGAACGGACACGGCGGAATAATAAATGCGGCTACTCCGTTTTCGGCACAATATGAATTTGCCTGGTTGTTAGAGGATTTTTTTCTGGTCAGCATCAATTGTTTTGTCATGATCACAGGATATGTCTATTTTGATAAAGAAATAAAGTATTATCATTTATTTACACTGTGGGCAGAAGTATTATTTTATTCGTTGTTTATATTGATCGGACTGAAATTCTTGTTTCCGGAGGATATAGGTCTGATAAATCTTTGGAAAGCTGTAATCCCCACATTCTATACTGATAATAATTTTAGCAGATATTGGTTTTTTACTTCCTATGTCGGTATGTTCATATTATCGCCTTTTGTGAGTTTGGGATTAAAACACTTTAATAAGAAACAGGATATTACTGTATTCACCGGTATGTTTATTATTTTTTCGTTTCTGCCAACGGTATTGGGGCAGGAATATGCTTTTTGCCTTAATCAGGGATACAGTACATTATGGTTTATCGTATTATATTATACCGGTGGTCTTATCCGTAAATACAACATATTTGAAAAGCTAACGACTCATAAATGGCTATTGATTTATTTTATTTGTGCTATTTTGGCCTGGATGATAAGATATTTCCTCGAAAAACAGGGAGTTATAGAAGCAATATTTGCGCTTAATTCATTCGACTGTTATTCATCTTCCTTGTATCTGATAGGGGGAATTGCAATGTTGTGTGCCTTTATTAGAGTCAAAGTAACTAATCCGGCTGTCATGGCCGTTATCAGTTTTTTTAGTCCGGTATGTTTTGGGGTATATTTAATACACGATAATATGGCGCTTTCCTATTATTTCATTAGCGGAAAGTTCGCATTTTTGGCACAAAAGAATCCTGTTATTATGTGCATCGGAATTGTTGCAAGCGGACTGGGAATATTCGTAATATGTTCGTTGGTTGACTGGATAAGAGAGTTACTGTTCCGAAAATTGAAGGTTGAAGAAAAACTTGCAGGTCTGGAGCAACGCTTTTCCTGATAATATATTTATAACAAAGTTACCGTAATTGTATGAAATGATCCCGGTGGATATCGATGAATCAATGTTAACGAGGAGGTATCAGGATGATTACTATTATTCAACAAATACTTGCAGGATTAGTAACTACTGGAGTTTTGGGGTGGCTCTATATTAGAATGATAAAAAGGGATAAACCTCCGCAGATTGGTGTTCCTCAAGCTGTGTTGCCAATTATTCTTGGCATAATTTCTGAAATAATTGGGTCTAGAGCTGTTGTGTTTTGGATGATGTCATTTGGAGAGGGTGGTGCTGCAAAGTTTAATGAATTGCCGGTAGTTGCTAGACAATTTCTGGCACCTTTTTTATTTGCAGCGTTTCCGGAAGAGTTTATTAAGTTAATAATGGTAATCATCACTCTGTGCGTATTTAGAAAAAAGGTAAAGAATGTATATGAATATATATTGATAGGCGCAGCGGTAGGAATAGGATTTTCTATATCAGAAGATTATAGTTATGCTTCTGAATTGGCAGGTTTTTTCGTTAGACTTCCAATGATGCCGGGTCACATGGCTATGGATATGCTTATGGGCGAATTTTTAGGTATAGCCATGTACAACAAAAAGAATAATGCAGGGCCTGTAGCAATTTTTAACATAGCTGCATTTGTTGTCCCGGTTATTATTCATACTTTATATGACGCCGGTACAACCGGTAATTATATGGTATTTCAGGGAGCAGCAGAGCAAAATACCTTGATGCTTACGATTGGTTGCGTGTATGCATTAGTTGTAGTAGTCGGATTTATTGTTTATTCATTTCGTATGATAGTTAGACTCAAAAAGAATGCTGAAAAGTTCAATAATATGGTTATTAGCGAAGTGGAATAATCGGATCACTAATATCAGGATACGTTAACAGGGGCCCATGCAAATGGCTCTATATATGATAGTGAACAATTTGCTTAGCCGGATGGAGGACTGATCGTGAAAAAGATATTAATTTCTATTGGGGCATTAGTACTTATCTTTTTTTGTCATGGAGATTAATAAGTAATACAGCAAACCCTGATGAGAATCCCAGTGCTTCCCAAACAGATACAGCGTGGAAAGATCAAGAAAAAACTGAGTCCGGCTCCCATGAAGGGGATCTTATGGGCGAATCTTCAGAGGATAACAGTGAGCTATATGAGAAAACGAATCCCGTTTTTAACACAGCGAAAACCACCCTGTTCCAGCTGGCACAGCAGGGCAATCCTTATGCCGCCGAGATATCCGAAAAGATGGGGCTGACAGAGGATACACAGAAGAGCCAGTCTCTCAGCATGGCCACGGAGGAAGAAATGACCTTCCGGATTATCCTGGAATCACGGTACAATATGATGGGCAGTTTGGCACTTGATTCAGGATTCCCTGTGTTCGTTGATCTGCCCTGTGGATATACCCCCCGTTCCATCGAAATGGCGGAACAGGGTGTGACATATATCGGCCTGGACCTGCCTCCTGTCATATCGGAAATAAGCGACATCATTCCGTCGCTGATAAGCGAGGAAAAGCAAAACCTTGTCCGGTTTTGCCCTGCTGACGCTACAAACGGCGAATCACTTGAGAAAGCACTTGAAGATGTTAAAGGAAGCATCTGCATCAATACTGAAGGCCTCCTGATGTATTTAAATGATTCAGAGACTAATTCTTTTCTGGATAATATCCGGAAGCTGCTGAGTATTCACGGCGGATGCTGGATTACAGCGGATTTCGAGGTTATGCCGGAGCATAACCGGATATTGAGCGCCATACATCCCGGAGAATCCAGCCATGATACAAGTCGTATCCTCAAGGAAAAAGCGGATGTGGGAGCTGAACATAATAAGCTGATGGTACGCTATGGGAATGAGGATGAGGATATTAAAAGGACAGAAGCCATCCTTAAAGAGCACGGCCTGAAAGCAGAACGGATTCGGATTGCCGGATACCTTGCGGATACGAAGTCATTTGCCTCACTGACCAAGGAACAGCAAGATGCTGTACTAAAGGCTGTGGAAGATATTGCATTCTGGAAGATTGTGCTGGCGGGATCGGCAGAGAGCAGCACCGAGACGGCCAATAGTTTCACGATTCACACTGAGTTTAAGGATGGCGAGCTTGGGATTAGCCTTACCGGCCGCCTGGATTCACTGACCGCACCGCAGTTGCTGGCCAAGTACGAGGAACAGCGTGAATCCGGCGACATCAGAAAAGTCCGGATTGACTGCCATTCCCTGGACTACATTTCCTCTGCCGGCTTGCGGGTGCTGGTGATCATGCAGAAGGAATGTAAAGAAGGAGTGAGCCTCACAGGCGCGAATGAGGTTGTATCTGACATCCTCATTCAGGCCGGTTTCAGTGATAGTTTGGACATTGAATGAGTCATATCATTGTATTCTGTTACCCTTTCCCGTATGGACAGCTGGCAAGGCATAATGCACATGCGCCCCATCGTCCAAGCTTGTCCATAAAGGCACTCCTGACCTTATTGCAACGGGATATGTCGATAATATCGTCCCTGCCCATTCCTAATTTCCAACGTACATTTAACAGCGCATGGGCAGGGCAGACTTCAACACATTTATCACAGTCAGGCGGACACATGCATTTTTCATAGGCCTTTCCATATTCAAAATCATAATCTATAAGAATTGCGGATAATCTTACCCTTGGACCATATTTTTCCGTGATTATGACATCATTTTTCCCAAACCAACCGACGCCGGCAGATGCTGCCGCATCCTTAAATGAAAACTCTGCCCTGAAACGACCATCGTCCTTCTGAGCAACTTCCGGAACATAATAGCGGATGCCGTCTTTTTTCAAGACATTCTCTATTTCTCCCACCTTAACTTCCAGCCTGTCTTTTGCGCCGAGTATACCTTCATGAAAGGCCTTCTCATTGTAATTATTCAGTGATAACTGCTGTGTATATGGCACTGCAAACACAAGGCCGGATTTGAATTCTTCTCCAAAATCACTATAGGATATATCTGTAAATCCAAAAATCATGTCCGGCGAGTCTTCAAAGATTTCAACAATCCTGGTCTGCAGCTCGTTCATGAAAAGGCCTCCCTCCTTGTTTTTGATGGAATACAATTGTATAATACCATCAAGTGTGGTATCAGTATAATTGAAATATATGAGCATAATATTCAATTAATTTGAATCATATGTCCTGCCAAAGCCGGGATTCTTGAACGCTTTTTCATCTTTGCGTTCAAGAAGTCATGGTTTAAACAGTATTAATGAAAAAGGTGAGCGGTTATGACAATCACACAATTAAGTACCTTCTTGAAGATTGTGGAAATGAGAAGCTTTTCTTCA
This sequence comes from Butyrivibrio sp. NATIVEDY162, assembly GCF_045999815.1. Classification (GTDB taxonomy): domain Bacteria; phylum Bacillota; class Clostridia; order Lachnospirales; family Lachnospiraceae; genus Butyrivibrio. Next base: position 22,150 of record NZ_CP172574.1, on the reverse strand, counting down.
GCTGCCAATAGTCTTGGTTATGCGCAGTCTACAGTAACAACTCAGATCAAACAGTTGGAAGATGAGCTGGGATGCGTATTGTTTGAGCGCCTGGGGAAAGCAATTTCACTAACCGCATCGGGAGAGCGGCTCATACCCTATGCAGAGAAAATGCTTCAGTTGGAGAGAGATATCCGTCTTGATGTAACAGATGAAGAAAACCCGGCAGGAGTATTGAATTTGGGTGTTTCTGAGTCTCTTTGCATAAACCGCCTTCCACGGATCTTGATGGAATATAATATGAATAATCCCAGGACTGAGATCAGAATACAGTTTGTTACCCATGAGATCATCCCTGATCTTTTGCAGAAGGGAGAACTCGACCTTGTTTATACTCTGAACCCGCTTTTCAAGGATGAGAGGATTAAGATCCTGCACAAGAAACGGGAAAAACTTGGCTTCTATGCATCTCCCGATTTTCCTGTTGCCAAAAAGTCCATTTGTGCGGAAGATCTAAAAGAGTTGCCTCTTTTATTGACCGGACATGGCTGCAATTTCAGGCACATGCTGATTTCTCATCTTGAGTCGGCTGGAATCTCGCCAAAGATTGTTTTGGAAACAGACAGTAAAGAAATTCTGAAACAATTTGCAATAAACGGACTGGGAGTAGCATTCATACCGGATATGACTGCGGAAGCAGAAACAAAGAGCAGCAAACTCAAACGCCTCACATGGAAAGGGCCTGATTTTCCTATTTATTCGCAGGTGCTAATCCATAAAGACAAGCATCAGAATAAGGCAATGGACAGTCTGGTTGAGATGATAACGGTATAACATATATTGGGATTGAGCAGTTTTTGTTAGATGAAGAAATATTGAAATAACTATTGTATAGACCAGTACCTCTGGGAATACCCAGATTGTGCAGGTCAATCTATGTGAAATTAAAAGCAGTTAGATTAAAATTTAGGAGAATGTGATGGAAAAAGAGTTTAAGCGCGTATATAGATTTTATGGATGGGAAGATGCGGACAAAGTATCTCCGGTGACAGCCGGATTTGAGAATATTCGTGATATGAGGGATATGTATGATTTGCTTACAGAGATATGGTCAAAAGAAACCTGTGCTCCCAGGATGCAGGATGAGTGGACGCCAACGAATATGACACTAGGACAGTGCTCTATAACAGCTTTTCTTATTCAGGATATTTTCGGAGGCGGTGTTTACGGAATTGAGCGTGAAGGTGGAAACTACCACTGCTATAACGTCATAGATGGAAGAACATTTGACCTTACCAGTGAACAGTTTGGCGACGAAGAACTTGATTACGAGAACAATCCCATTCAGTTACGCGAAATTCATTTTGAAAAAGAAGAGAAGCATCAGCGATATCTTGTTTTGAAGGAAAGGCTGGGAAAAAGGCTTGATAAGCTCTCAATGCTTAAGCTGATAGACAGAGCAGCTAAAGGTGATATTGATGCAGCTGCTGAGCTGGCAGAAGCATATTTTTCAGGCAAATATGGTGATAAAAATCCTATTAAAGGGAAGAAATGGGCAGATTATGCTGCAAAACATGGGAGAAGAGTACAGTATTAACGTTACAAAAAATAAATATACAGAGGGAACGAGTATGAAGAAAGAGCTTATAACATGTTTATTATTAGCCTCAATGCTGACTGCGACTTGTGGCTGCGGCAGCATGGTTGAAAAGGCTAAATCCATAACAGGAAATAGTACTGAGAGGGCTATGGGAGAACAGCCTGAAACAGAAACGAAAAAAGAGCCATCTGCTGACAATATTGAAGCGATACCCGAGGAAAAAGAGGCAGATCCTGTAGAAGATAGCGAACCCGAAATTACACCGGAAACAACACCGGATGAAGAGGTGGTTGAAGAGGAAACTTCATCAAGTAAAGCTGATAAATCCGGTGAGGAGCATTCCTTCTATGGCTGGTATAGTAGTGAATGGATAGATGGCCCCTGGATTTTTGTTGATTTCGACAGATCTGCAGATGATATAACGTATAATGGCATAGTTACTGTTGAGTTAGATTCAGATCAGATACAGTATGTGAAAGACCATTCATACGAGGAATTCAAGATAACATATGTTTACGGAAGCGATATGAAAGAGCCTATCGATGACGTTGAGAAGGCTACTATCGAAGTGGTAAGCGATGAAGAGGTAGTAAAAGGCCTCATAGATGCTGGTTCTGACCCTTTGGCAGGTCTTGTCGCAGATGACATTCTTGAGAAGTTTCGTGCTTCACGTCCTGTACAGAAAACCGACTCTATATATAGAGAGGCTCACAATCTTGGAAGATGGGTTATGAAGACGATCGGAAAAGATGGCTTCTCTCAGGAACTTAGGGAAAAGGGTGAACATATAGGAGCAGCTAACGAGTATTGCTTTGGAACAGACATCGGCAATAACTTTAGTAACAACATACCTTATATGTATGCTGAATACTTTACGCTTAAGGATTATTTCGCTTCAGATGGTGTAAATGGTAAAGAGCATTATGATGATCTGATGGATTGGAACTATGATTTAGGCAATGGAGATGCTGAAAATATAAAAGAGATGTACAACGACCTTCAGGTATTCATAACAGAATGTAACAATATCATTAGGGAAAAATAAGCTGCCAGGAGGAGTTCATGGTATGAAAGAGTTTATAAAGGGCGCAAATCTGTATCTTCCATTGTGGTTGCTTCATAGATTCCAAGGATAAGCCTTCAGAGCAAAATGACCTGACGCTGGAAATATTTAGCAAGAAGATAATGAGGCAATGATGAACGGAATTAAGTACGCAACAGTCATATCTCAAGAAGACTTTGTTGGTTTGCTGACTATGCCATTCATAAATGGTAAATCATTTAGGGAGTTGATAAAAGATCTGCTGTTTGAAATATAAAAAATCCCCTCAAGTGCGACCAAACACTTAAGGGGATATCATTTGAGGATACGAATACCCTTCAAACAAGTTCTTATTGTTATATGATAATAGTTCATAGTAAGTCAAGGAAAAAGATTACCAATCTGAGTCCCAGTCAGTTCCATTGGAGTCCCAACTGTCGTTAGAGTCCCAATCGTAATCAGAATCTGAAGATTGAAAATTCTCATAATAGGATGTGTTATTCCAGTCAGTTGTTGCGATAGAACTGTTCCAGCTGTCGGAGACGTAATAATCATCGTAATTTGTACTGATAACAGATGGAGCATTATCACTGAGTGGAACTTCGTACCAGTCATCGTCAAAAACGTACCAATTATCCTGATAATCATAGTAATAGCTTCTGTTATAAAGATAATATCCGTTATGTCGATTTTGTATCGGGACTATAATAAAAGAAAAAATTACGGAAAGTATTCCAATTACAAAAAAGCTTTTGAAAAAAAATCGGTGAAACTTGTAAAAAAATGATCCAACAGGATGATTCTTTGAGGCACTTTCCTTATTTGAATTTAAATTCTTTTGATGGACTATTTCATCCTTAAGTCGCTGTAACAGTTCATTAACTGCATATTCTTCATCTTTTCCTTTATATCGGATTGCACGAGTGCCATCTGCCTTATTTTTGTATACAACAAATTCACCATTAGCATCTTTGAAAATACCAAATGCTTTTGGTTCCTTGTAATCAACACCAATAAAGAATCTTGTTACTTCCGGCGCAGGAAGGTTCCTGTCACGATACCATATTTTTAATTCTTCAATAGTTTTTGGGTTATTGCTGTTTTGGTGTGAAGGATTCGGAGCGCCGCAGTTGGGACATTGACTGGCGGTATCCTCATATGTATTTCCACAATAATCACATTTTATTTTCATGCCGTCTCCTTTAGAGTAATCCTTTGTGCTAAATAGTATATATCAGTATAGATTATTTAAAAAGTCATAGATTCCCGTTTTTCCTCAGAAAAACAGGACCCTATGACTTCTAGTGGACTATTTCTTATTTTTCGAATTCATCAAAAGCAACCAGTCTATCCGTTTTACTATGTGTTTGGGCTTTTCGCTCTTGTTACCCTTTGGCAAAGTTCCTGCCGGATACATCAGCAGGGAACTTATTGCTCAGCAGCTACACATTCATTGACCCATTCGATGAAGTTTGTTGTAGAATCGCCTTCTCTTTCAGCCATAGTATGTTCCTGGCCCCAGACAAAGCTGTAATCAACATCAGATCCATAGTTTTGCAGCGCAAGAACCAGATTTGCCTCTGTGTTAATTGCAGTATCGCTCTGCCATATACCGGTGTTAATTCTAAAATATTTTGCAACATTTGAAGTCTGATAACCTTCTGAACTTGAGAGGAGATAATACAATGGAGAATACATATTTAGTCTGTAGTCAACAGTGTGTCCTGCTGCATCCTCTGTATTAAGATCTTCCTCATAATCTGCTGCATAATCCGATCCAAGTTCACTTAGAACTTCAGCCAACATCGTGTCAAAGTGAGCACCCTGGCCATCTCCGTAGCCAAAAAGAGTGTTTTCTCCCTGAGATTCGTCAAGCTGATCAAAAGCCGCAATTCCTTTAGATGCTGTTTTCACAGCTTTAGCAAAATCTGAAATGCTAGTTATCGAAGCTGTATTGGTTGTTTCATCATAAGTAACCCAAGTACCGTTGGCATTTAAAGCATCGATATAATCCTGTGCCGTTTCAAAAGTTCCGGAAATAGAAATTCCTGAGCTGTTCTTTGTTCTTGAGATATTATCTATAGCTGTGAAGTCGACCTGTTCTTTTCCTTCTGCTTCTTTTTCATCAGAAGCCTCTATATCTGCATCGTTTGGAGATGCTTCCGGTTTCTTATCGCCAAATTCCTTTTTATTACCATCAGGTCCTCCGGCAAAACCACCGTTTCCGCCATCAGGTCCCATACCGGCCTGATGCCCTTGGCTTGAGGAATCTGCATCATACGGGAACTGCGTGTCAGCAAGGAAATTATTTAATGATTCCTCAATGACGCTGATCATATATTCATAGTAACTGCCTGATTGATATCTTCCGTCTTGGCTCTCTTCAAGTGTCAATGCCTTACCTTCTGTATCGGTAAGGCCAAGACTATTTATATACTCGGCATAAGCTTCAGTTAATCCATCTGAAATGCTCTGCTCCTCATCCGTAAGTCCTGATCGTGTTGTTCCCATCATCCACTCATATGCTTCATCTGCTGAGTCCAGCGAAGTGATAGGACACCAACCTTGTGCGCCAAGTACAGCATCACTGACGCCCATCACAGCACCTATAGCCTCAAGATAATCATCATACAGCTCAGAGTCGCCTGTTACGCCTAAAAGAGCTGACTGTGCACCGCCACCTGACATTCCAAATGTAAATATGCTATCCATATCTCCGGCAATATTTCCATCGTTATATTTGATGTATCTGATAGCCGCTTTTAAGTCGGTAACTCCGGCAGGGGCTCCGGCATCTCTTCCTCTGCAGCCGGCATGTACATATATAAAGCCGGCATCTGTGTATTCAGAAACACTGGTGTATTCTGTCATTGGAGACTGTGCCGCATAACCGGGTGTATTTACAGGGAATACTATGGGTGCTGTTTCTGCAGTATAACCGTTTACTTCAGCAGTTGTGTCAAGTGTACAGGTATAAGTTCCGTCACCATTATCTGTTGCATCCATATAAGCTGCGGGAGCTATTACTGCAAGTTCTTCATATTCAGTATCTGACGGGGTCTCACAATACTGAATCCCGAGCTGATAATATACATTATCTTCTTCGTTATACAGCCATTTTGTATTATCAATCTTTGACAGATTCGTTGTTATTTCTGATGTTTCTTCTGTCTCTGAATTTGCAGCTTCTGCATCTTCAGCTTCTGTATTTGTCGATGAGTCCTGTGCACTTGCTGATTCACTCACAGTGCTTGTTGATGATTCAGATGCTTCTTTGCTTCCACATGCAGTAAGAGCGATCGAAGTGCCTAAAACTAATGCTAACAAAATCTTCCTTTTGGTCATTGATGCCTCCTGGATATAATTCTTTTTTGTTTCAATATTGCAATGATAAGGCATTAAACTAAATCAAAACTAAAAATTTATTATATATTTCAAAAGCAATCAAAGATGGTATTGCTGCATATAATAAGCGTAGTGGCAGAAAACAAGGGCAGTTAGATAAACTATCATCAGAGCTGAAAGATGATAAAAAAAATACCTTAGCATAGAATCCGTGGATTTTATGCTTTTTAAGATTTTTTCTAAAACAAAAGGTCTGCGAGCAATCTGGTGGTTCTCTTTTTTATGATGTCTTTAGTAATATTTTTTTATGGTTATTGAGTATGGAAAATATATGGTCGATTACAAAAGTACTATAGATAGTGGCTCTTAGGGATTTTCGACCATAGCGACATGGCATTGTCGATTTGGTCGAAAGGTGTTGCAATGTCAGTATACAAGCCAAAGGGAGGTACGACCATGTACAGGAAAAGGAAAATAGAGAATTCTATAAAGGAAGTGGCAGATTCTTTTCCATGTGTTGCCATATATGGATCAAGGCAGGTTGGCAAGTCAACAACGGTAAATCATATATTTGGAGATACGATAAAAAAAGTAACGCTTGATGATGGTAACGACAGAGCTCTTGCAAAGCAGAATCCGAAACTGTTTTTGGAGACTCATGGGTGGCCACTTATAATAGATGAGATACAGAAAGCTCCAGAGCTTTTGTATGAGATAAAGATAGTCATAGATGATAAGAAACTTGAATGGACGGAAAATGATGAAGATCAGCAACTTATGTATATACTGACAGGTTCAAGCAGATTTGAGATACAGCAGGGGATATCCGATTCCCTTGCCGGAAGATGCGGAGTGATCGAGACGGCATCCTTTTCCCAGGTAGAAAAGTATGATATACAGGGGAGTCTGTTTGATCCTGATATACAGGTCCTTCTAAAAAAAGAAAAAGAAGGAAAGATTACGTACAGGACAAGGGCTCAGATATTTGAGGATATATTTGTAGGAGGCATGCCTGATGTTGTCCTTGGAAAGTCAAAAAGGGATATATATTTCAGATCATATCTTGATACATATATTGAAAAGGATGTAAAGAAATTAATATCTGAAGACAGTGAGACAGTATTCAGGAATTTCATATCACTGGTCGCACTAAGGACATCTGCAGAGCTTCGTTATGATACCCTTGCAAATGATGTGGGAATAGATGTAAGGATCTGCAAAAGATGGATATCCATACTTGAGACTGCAGGGATAATATATCTCATCCATCCCTATCTTCCCAACATATCAAACAGGATAATAAAGGCGCCCAAAATGTATTTTATGGATACCGGACTATGTGCGTATCTGTGTAAATGGCCCGATGCACAGATGCTTGAGAACGGAGCAATGGGTGGAGCTTTTTATGAAACTTTTGTTGTGAGCGAACTGATAAAAAACTTTTATGCCTACAATCTGGATCCGAAGGAATATCTGTTTTATTACAGGGACAAGGACCAGGAGGAATGATAATGAAGTTGAAACAAATATTTACAAAGGCATTGTATATGGCATTATCCATGAGCTTTTTATTTCTAGGATCTACGACGGCATTTGCACAATGTGAAGAAAATGAAGCAGATGAAGGCAACATAATAATGGGCTAAATGAATTATGAATAAGGTGGCTGGAGCAATTTTAATGTTAGCGTCAGGTATAACAGCTTCATTCAGCATTTTGTGCATGAAAGTTGATGATTTGCAACAAGCAGTTAGTGGCATATATGTGGACATGATTGATTATCGGGTGATTCCAATAATGATATTAGCGGCCGTATTTTTTATAATGGGGTGTTTTATTATATTTGGCAAAGAAAATTGTGAGGACCATATTGGAAATTGACAAAATGCTATAGGATAGTTTGTTTAGAAATCATTTTTGCTAGAGCATTCTTTAATGTATGTTATATCCAGGCGATTTTTAAATAAAGATTCGGAAAACTGAAAAAAGGAAAAGCACCCGCAAGCCAGATGATTTCATACGAGAATAGAAAAAATATCAAAAAGGATGAATGCAAAGAGCAATGATTTCATCCTATATCATAAATAATCACAGAAAAGATGAAATGATTCCGTAGGGATTTCATCTTTTTTTGTAATATAGTGTGAATGGTATGAAAATGTGCTGGGGCTAAATCATACACAGGACATTAGGATTCATCTTATTAAGGTAAAAATGCAAATGTGGATGAATCGCGGCCCTAAAGTCTTCATCCATTTATAACCAAAATGGTAGAAAGTATGAAAATAAGGAAAATAATGTTCATACATTTGCCAAAATGTGGCCAAAAAAGATGAATTATTAAAAATCCATCTACAAAAGTGAACCTGATGATCAAATCCAGGGGGCACAAATGTGACTATCGTCCAACCGATGAGGAAGAGATTCGAAAAGCCTATGGAACCCTTCTTAAGCAGAAGCCTGATGTGGGAGCCTATCTTGTGGATGAAGACAGGGATGAGGTTGTTGCCGGAAATGCCACAATGGCAGTAGTCTACTCAGGAGAAGCATATCTGGGTCACGAATATAATGAAACCCTGGAATATGTGATTCTCAAAGAGAAATCAAATGTGTGGCTGGATTCATGGGCTGTCACAAAAAAACTGTGAGGTCTGCACCCTTACCGACAGCAGGACCAACAATCTGCTGAACGAGCTTTGGAAGGAACTAAAATCCAACTAGGCATATTTTTTGGCCCCGTCCCCGATGGCCATTTATGTGCTATACTATCTTTCGTTATACGTATTAAAAAGGGAAAAGGGGACTATATAATGAAAAAACAATATGACAGCATGACAGCTAACGAGTGTGCAAAACACTTCATCAGGTCGAGAAGAAAGCTGTTTCTTGTGTACATACTTGCGCTCATAGCAATCGGTTCGATTCATTTAGCTGCAACTCTCTATATATTGCCGCTCTATTTTGGTGATGAGGATAGTGTCAGGATCTATGAGGGTCTTTCAAGGGGTCAGGTCATTACAACTGCTATTTTATTTATCCTGTGCATTATTATCGCTATCATTGCATTGATCGTACAGCGTGGCTTGTTCGCAGGAATATACCTTAATCAATGTGATCCGGAAAAATATATCGAAGCTGAAAACATAGTTTGCAAAAAGATACGTTTCGGTCACAGAAACAAGCGTCAGAAATGCCAAATTGCAGGAGCTTATGCAGCATTTGGCGATTATGATGGAGCATGGAACATCTACCGGGAATTGGTTCCGGACAATCTCGATAATTGCAATGATGTAGTCATCCTGGGCGGACTTGCAAGTTATTATTATAATGTAAAAAATAATGAGGAATCAGTAAGATATTTATCACGACTGGAAGCTATAAAAAAATCAGGAAAAAAGCGCGGTTCAGGGCTTAACATGACAATTGACCACATAAAAAGCGTAATAGCGATCGATGAAAAAAATTACGATGAAGCCAAAGTACTCATAGACAAGTATATTGATGTTCCCACTCTTACAGGAGTAATGAAAGCCGTAAACAACTATAATCTCGGACTAATTGCATACGAAACAGGCAACTACGTCGAGGCCGTATACAGATTCAAAGTAGCTGTAAATATCGGAGGCAAACTCTCCTTTATTGAAGATGCTACAGAAAAGCTTGCTGAGCTTGAAAAGAAGCTTGCTGCATGATATTTTTGTTCTTCGGTCTCCATGCCCCTCAAAAAGGGTGTGGATTCCCAATTGGTGTGCAACATCGATCATTGCCTTTATTACGATCCTGTTAGCACCATTTTTGCGTCATGGTTTATTATAGGATCCTATAAACATCAAGTTCTACATGGAAATTGCCAAATTCAACCTTAAAAAGCCCAAGGTAAAAGCTTCTGCAGGCAATAACGTAACTTGTATCCTGGAAAAAGCTCTCTTCTGTAAATGGCTTTGAGGTTCAGATATCCACTTCTAAAGACTTTAGCAAAAATGTGAAGAAATACACCGTAAATAGTGCAAAGAAAACATCAAAGACACTCTCTCTTCCCAAGAAAATGAGAGGCAAGAAAGTATATGTCAGAGTAAGACCTTATACTAAGGTTGCTGGTGTTAAAGGATTTGCCGATTATTGTCCTGTAGCATCAAAGAAGTTTTAAGTCACCATATTACTTATCATGGGCAGGTAAATGCCCTTATTCATTTAATTTGTGGTGAGACTTGTTGCTTAGCTTTTTTTTCAGGACAAACAGACAGATAAAACACATTACAATCTGAGTAACTGTGGAACATGGTGTTGCCAGTCCTACATGAAAAAGCGATATGGGCTCCTGCTTACTCATGATATATGACACCGGAATCCTCACCAGGAAAGCACCAACTATGCCCTGCATCATGACAAATCTTGTATACTCCATTCCGTTAAAAAATCCTATGAAGCAGAAAAGGAAACATGTAAACAGGCAGTCAATAGCATATGCTTTGAGATAATCCCATGAAGCAGCAACAACCTCTGCATCTTTTGCAAATATCCCTGCCAAAAGATCTCCATGGAAAAAAGCACTGTAAAACATGAGCACCGCAAATATGAATGATACTCCTATGGCATACTTAAGTCCCTTGAAAGCTCTGTCATACTTGCCTGCTCCTCTGTTTTGAGATACAAATGCAGACATTGACTGCGCAAATGCTGATGGTATGAGCATAATAAATGCGCAAACCTTTTCAGCTACGCCCACCCCTGCGGACGCGATTACGCCAAGGGAATTAACAATAGCCAGTATGACCAAAAAAGAAAAGCCCACAAGAAAGTCCTGCAATGCAACTGGAGTTCCGATAAAGACTATCTTTTTTATGATTTCTTTTTCTGATTTAAAGCATGCCCTGTCAAGTTTAAATGGCAGTTCTTTTTTACTTATCAGCCACAAAGATATCAAAACACTAATAAACTGTGCTGCTACTGTTGCTATGGCTGCTCCTTTTGTCCCCATATCAAAACCTGCAACAAGGATCAAGTCTCCTATGATGTTGCATATACACGCTATAAGCACGGTTATAAGTGGAGTGATGGAATCCCCAAGGCCTCTGAAAATACTTCCTATCAGATTGTAAGATATTATGACAACTGCTCCGGCTCCACATATCCTTATATAAGAAACCGTCAGATCATAGGCTTCTTTTGGTGCATTCATGATAGTGGCAAGACTTCCGGCAAATAAAGATATGAATAATGTAAGGAAAATGCCTATCGATAAAAACAGCATTATTCCATTTGCTACAATTACTCCTCCTTCAGAAGCTTTTCTTTCACCTATTTTCTGACCTAAAAAAACTGTCATGCCCATAGATAAAGAACTAACAAGATTTGTAAGTGTCATCATGATCTGTGACCCTGTTGATACTCCGGATACATCTGCAGGTTCTGCAAATTTACCTACTATCATAAGATCAACAGCACCATAAAGTGATTGTAAAAATAATGCGAAAAGTACAGGGACTGCAAACTTAAGAAGTGGAGCCAGTATTTTTCCTTCTGTAAAATTCTTCTGTTTTGTCATGTATATTACCTCCAAAAAAAGCTGGATAAGAAACCGGCATTTCAACCGCCATCTTATCCAGCTCGTCATTTCCAGAACAACTCACCCTCCGATGAATTACAATTATTTTTTTAATAAAGTGATTCTAGCTTATTTAGAAATTGAAATCAAGTATTTGGAAGTGAGTCCCTGCTGAAAAAGCATTTGATAATTTCAAATTTGTAGAATTAACTTCCGAATGGATATGTTTATGGGCGAATTCTTAGGTATAGCCATGTACAATAAAAAGCATCATGCTCCAGCTCGGTTTTTAATACCGGTTGTGTACTTTTTCAGCAAAACACATTATATCTTTCACAGATATCTTAGTGCCATCATCAAGGACTGCAGTGCCGCTCATCTTTCCGAAGACCTGATGCTGGTCTGATACGATAAGTTTATAATCCAGGCATGCTGCTCTGTCTAGAACAGGGATAAAATCCATCTCAAATCTTTTGTCAGAAGATGTAAATTTCCATGGAGAGAGATAGCTGTCTTTTGGAATATGGAACTCAACGTCATCAAGTTTATGCACCTTTCCATTGTAGAAGATCACATTTTCTGTAGCTGCCTTTGTATTACCAAAGCCATATCCTATGTTGAATCCAAATGAGTTGCCATCTATGTCTGCATTTCCGGAGCCCCAGTACCAGGTGTTATCATATGTCCATACGCCCCGTCCCCAGTCAAGGGTTCCAAAATCAGTCCTTGGATTAAATTCATATCTGATGCCGTCATATTCCATAAAGCCAGAGGCTCTCATGGTGTTGATTTTCTGATTGTAGTAAAACGCATGCTTTTTATTCCATGGCGTGGCAATAACCATGGAATCCATGGAAGGCTGTTCTAGTATAATGTCACATTCAAAGGGTTTGCTCTTATAGAAGTTATCAAAATGGCATGATATATGCCGCTTTCCCTCAGTTACTTCAAATTTCATTTGAAGACGTTTATCAACATAAGTGGTCGTCCCACTTGACGAAGAGGTAGGAAGAGACAGCTTGCCCATTGGAAAGGCATTTAACACGGTCTCTGTATGTTCCCAGGGAACCCCATCAAAGACGAGCAGGGATACAGATTGAAGACCTATATATCCATCATCAGAAATAGTAAACGCACCGGCAAATGAATCAGATAGGACAAGATAATAATCCCATTCTTTAATTCTCCATTTGTGAGCTTTGATCATGGATCTGTTGTATTCCTGAATAAGACTTCTTGACCAGCCTGGTTCTACAAGTTCGCCATCTGTTCCTAGTAAAGGATGCCTTTTGCTAACTTCATGATTTCTTGCCATTTCCTGTTAGATCCTCCTGATAAAGGGGTATTTGAAAAATATGTTATTATGTTAATTGTAATTGCCATATCACTCAAGAATATTTTACTATTAATCAACTTTTCAAACAGCCACTTTTTACAGTAATGAAAGGGCATGCCATTATTATGATGTTATTTTTAAGCTTGTAATAAATACAATTGCAAAATAGCTTAAGATATAAAACGTTTACTGTTAAAGGAGACTGAAATGTCTGTATACATACTAGATGAAAATATCATAGGTTTTCCTGATCCTACTCTTGCAGACGATGATGGACTTCTTGCAATCGGAGGCAATCTTAGTGTGAGACGGCTTCTCCTTGCATACAGCAACGGGATTTTTCCGTGGTATGAAGAAGGCGAACCTCTGATGTGGTGGTGCCCAAAAGAGAGGTTCATAATAAAGCCATCAGAGGTCCATGTATCACACTCCATGAAAAAATTCATCAAAAAGCACCAAATCAGTCGTGTGCTAAATAGGGATTTTTCTGATACTATGCACAGATGCAGGACCAAGAGAGAACACGTGCAGGGCACTTGGATAACAGATGATATTGAAAAAGCATATAAGAGATTGTTCGATAAAGGATTTGCTCTTAGCTTTGATACTTATATTGATGGCGAACTTGCCGGTGGTCTGTATGGTGTACGTATTGGAAAATGCTTCTTTGGAGAAAGTATGTATACCGATATCGAAAATGGTTCCAAGCTTGCACTAATCGAGCTTTCACATATTCTTGATAAAAACGGATACCTCATGATCGATTGCCAATTTCCCACAGACCATTTGAAAAGTATGGGTGGTATATCTATCTCTTATAGCGAATATATGGCAATTCTCAGAGAAGGGATCCGAATGTAATTTAGATAATATATTCTACTTCAAAATCTTTAAAAAAAGCTTCTGTTCCGATTTCAGAAAAGAAACCTACAGATCCGTGTGCATCTTTACCGTGCTTCATGAACTGAACCTCAAGTACAGGGTCTTTTTCTTCATTCAGATAAAACTGAGCTTTTTCATCATGAATAATGGCTGTCAGCTGTACCCACTCATTTAATCCATTATGAATCGGCGCTTCATAATCAGTGATTCCAAATTCTCTAAAATAAGCAAACGTATATCCTGGATAAGAAAAATACTGACAGCCATGTGCCTTGCGCACAGGATCTTCTGTCGTCCCATTAGTCGGGCGGATATAAAAAGATTCGAACTCACTATTATCCTGATTTACCCTGAAAACGATCCCAATGAATCCTCTGGCGAAATCCGGCGCATCCGGAAGAAGCCGGCTCAACATTTTTACTCTGATGATACCATTATGGAAATCGATATTTCTCAACTTGACAAAGGTATTCTCATCGAACTGCATGATTTTTTCTTTCTTAGTGACCCTGAAAACCTTTTGCCCATCTAGATTTTCCTGGGTGACCGTTGTATGTACCGGAATCAATTCTTCCAAATTTTCGTATCTCGTCTTCACTGATGTGCCCTCACGTCTATTACTCGGAAAAATGTTTATAATTATTCAAATACCGATTCTTAATACTAAAATTCTAACTGTTTCAACCATAAAAATAAAGTCCACCAATGTGAGTTGGAGAATATGATCCACAGGATAGAATCGTATTACAAGGCGATGAGCCCTGTTTTTCTTTTTGTTATGATAAAAATGCTAAAAATGAAGGGATAAGAGCGTAGTATTCGCAAAAGTAGTGATATATCTGAAGACATTATGGGAGTACATTCGTTATAGATAGTAAAGAGCTTTTTGAGGGAAATATTATGAATAGAATAGAAAAGGTCAGGGTGCTTCTTTCAATACCTATGATTGTGGCACTTTTTATTGAAGGGCTATACGAGGAAAACAGCTTTCTTATGGCAGAGTGCATAGGGCTTTTGATAATAGCTTTTTGCTATTTATTGCCAATGAAGGATATTTTAAGAAGGTTCGTCGTTTTTCTTTCTTCAGTGAAGGTTAATAGAAAATCTGTTTATAAAAGGACTGCATAAAAGAAATACGAATTTGAAAAGGCTTGCCACTCGATTTTGTAAAGAGTTTATAAATAGCTTATGTTTTGGCGGGCCATCAGCTTTGGTGGCCTGCTTTTCTGTTAAGTCACGAAGAATGAAAAATATAGATATATTTTTTGCTCTACTTGCTATGTAACAGATGTATCTTTTTGCTTAAAATAAGACCATAGACAGAAAACAGTTGTTGGTACATATAGAAGGATGGTGATGAACATGTTACTGACAATGCTATTTATGATTTGTATGTTTGGTTTTGTAGGAAAGCTCATAGGATTTGCTTTTAAGTTTTCCTGGGGCATGATCAAGGTTGCATTTTACCTTGTGTTCCTTCCGTTCATTTTAATAGCAATGGTAGTGGGTGGTCTACTTTACATAGCATTCCCAATACTTGTTGTTGCAATGATCATTGGGCTTTTGACTAAGGAAGCATAAGGAGGAAAATATTATGAATATTACACTTGAAGCAATTGAAAAAGTAATGAATGAGGCAGGAGTTGACTATGCAGCTGCAAAAGAAGCACTTTTAAAGGCAGATGGCGATGCAGAAAAAGCTATCAAGGATCTTCAGCCGAAGGTTTGCGAGCTTGAAGAGGATGTACAGAAGCTTATCAATAAGGTAAAGGCTATTGTTGCTGAAGGCAATGCAGACAGAGTCCAGATCCTTAAGGATGATGAGATTGTGTTCAGCGTACCTGTTAACGTAGGTATAGTTGGCGGTATCCTTGGTCTAGCAGCTGCTCCTTGGGCACTTATTGCAGGAGCTGTAGCAGCATTCGGTCTTGGATGCAGGCTCGTTGTGGTAAAAAAAGACGGAACTAAGGATGAGGTTAAATAAGAATCAGCCTTGAATACAATGGAAATATTCCCGAAAAGAAAAATAGATATGCTTTTTTTGCCTAAATGAACATTTATTGTAAGAGCTCAGAATCATAGAATAATATCATAAACAATGAGTTGCTTCAAAGGAAGTGATGTGCAGGCCACTTGTCGAGGCTAGTGGAATGTCATACAGAGGTAGGGAAAGGTTATGAGAGAAAAGAGACTACGAAAAAGTGCAGATCAGAAGGTTTGTGGTGTATGCGGAGGACTTGGTGAGTACTTTGGAATCGATCCTACAATCATAAGAGTCATCTACTTGATCCTCTTATTTACAACCGGAATCGGAATCCTTCCGTACATCATACTTGCTATAGCGATGGATGATGCACCTGAGAAAGAAAAGACCACTGGTTACAGTTACAATAAAGAAAAAAACAGTTACTCGGCAAATGATTATTATGAAACAAGTGAACCAGTAGGCTTTAAACCATTTACGGATAATTCTGAGATAAAAGGTTTTAGCTTCTAAGAGAGAAATGGGGGAATAAGAATGAACAAGGGACTTAAAATACTTCTTGCAATTCTTTTGGGAGCATATATCTTATCTCCGGTAGATCTGGTATCTGCCTGCCCTATAGATGACATAATAATTCTTTTTATTGCCATAGCATCGAGTAGAAAACTCGGGCATAATCAAAGAAGAGAAGTAATTGAACATGATGATGTAAACGTAATAGATCAGTACCCGTCATGAGGTTTTTTCCATGCGAGGTTTTATTGATATAGCACGAATCCCCAGGGCTATGCCCAGGGGATTCAGTGTAAAGAGATTCATATCAAAAACTTTCAATTAGAGCTTTATCGATACTAGGATTTGGTGATTATGCCACTATCCTTTGAGCCTTACTTCTTGGAATAACATAAGGATCTCCTGTCTCCGGATCAATTATTATGGAACTGTCCATTCCATAAACCTCCTTCATAAGCTGAGGTGTAATAATCTCCGAAGGATTCCCTTCTGCTATAAGCTTTCCTTTTTTCATCGCAAAAATATGATCAGCATATCTTATGGATAAATTGATGTCATGAAGAATTGCAACAATAGTCGTCTTCTTTATTCTGTTGAGTGTTGCGAGGCAGTCCAGTATCTCAACCTGATATGCGATATCCAGATATGTTGTTGGTTCATCAAGAAGGAGTATGTCTGTATCCTGGGCAAGAACAAGTGCTATCCACACTCGCTGTCTTTGACCGCCTGATAGTGAATCCACGCTCTTATCTGCAAGATCAGCTATTCCCATGGCATCCATAGCAGCTGTTATCGCTTTATAATCAGCCTTGGATAACTGTCCGAAAAGGTTCTGATATGGGAAGCGGCCTCTTGCAACAAGATCTGCCACAGTAATTCCCGAAGGGACAATTGGAGACTGGGGCAAAAGTCCTATCTGCTTTGCAAGGTGCTGCGTAGGAAGCTCATATATGGACTTTCCATCAAGTAATATAGCACCATTTTTCGGCTTTAGAAGGCGTGCAAAGCTCTTTAAAAGTGTAGATTTCCCGCAGCCATTTGATCCTATAATCACGCTGAATTTTCCTGCAGGGATGGTAATATTCATATTCTCCAGAATCAGTTTGTCATCATATCCGGTGCTGATATTATCGGCACAAAAGTCATGACTATGCGCAAAACAATCCATAAGTTTTTCTCCTTTATACTCACTCATAATTACCCAAATTATCAGCGTTTAGTGTAGTTTCTCACTCACTGCTAATCTGATTATCAACGTTCAGGCTCCTTTTTTATTAAGGTTAAGCAGCAGTAACAACAGATATGGCGCACCAAGAAGCCCTGTTATAACCCCTACCGGATATTTGGTCTCAAATACATTCTTGCTGACGAGCTCAGAAGCATACACAAGAATCGTTCCTATAAGCCCTGCAACCGGCATGGCATTTTTTCCATTCCCGGTGCATTTCTTGGCAATTGGTCCTGATAAAAATGCAACAGAGGCGATAGGTCCTGTCGCAGCAGTTGCTGTCGCACTAAGTACGAGCGCGCAAACCATGCAGCATACTCTCACCGCTGTGATAGGAACGCCAAGAGTAATTGCAAATTCATCACCGAGCTGCATCATTCTAAGATTTTTATCACATACGAGCAAAAGCCCACCACAGATTATTGTAACAACCATGATCGCCGGTATGTCGCTGGTCTGCACCATATTAAGGCTTCCTCTAAGCCATCTGAGAGCTGTTCCTACATCATATTCCGAGCCCACGAGAAGCATCCAGGATATAAGCGCATTAAGTACAGCCTGCATGCCAATTCCAATCAGGATCATTCTGCTACCAAAGGCCTGCCCTTTTCCCGATAATAAAAAGATCACGCAGGTAACTGCCAGTCCGGATATCACAGAAAAAAACGAGACTATCGCTCCGCTTAGTCCCAGTATAAGAATCCCAAAAACCGCAGCGGCTGAAGAACCTGCAGTCACACCTATAATGTCAGGAGATGCCAACGGATTGCGCAGAAGATTCTGAAAAGTGTATCCCGCAATTCCAAAGGCAAAGCCGGCAAGGCCTCCAACAACGAGCCTTGGAAATCTAAGGGTTTTAATTGTATAAGCCGCACCTTTACTGCTTGTACTGAAGAAATACTCTATGACTTCTTTTAAGGAATAATTCGTATTTCCCAGTGTCATCATAAGCACTCCCAGAAAGCTTATAATCAGGATAAGCGCCACAATACAAGCCATATTTTGAATATCGTGCTTTTTATATATTTTCCGTAAATCATTTTCCAAATAGTCTGTCATATACCTTTTGCCTTTGTTTTCCATACTATCCATATAAATACCGGCGCACCCGCTATTGCAGTGATAATGCCAACCTCCAGCTCTCCCGGGCGTCCAAGGACTCTTCCTAAAACGTCTGAAAAGGTCAAAAGACCTGCTCCTCCGATTGCAGACATGGGAATTATAATCCTTAAATCATTATCAAATATCTGTCTGATCATATGAGGAAGCATGAGTCCCACAAATCCGATAGGGCCTGCAAGAGCCGTAACCGATGCACATAGTAGGACTCCTGATAATGCAGTAAACAGCCTTACCCAGCCAACCTTAACGCCAAGAGATATTGCCATCTCATCGCCAAGTGCAATTGCATTTAAAGGAGCCGCAAGTATTATTGCAATTATTATTCCGATTACGAAAAAAGGGAGAAGTAGCTTAACATCACTCCAGGTCGCTCCGCTGATACTGCCTACCTGCCAGAACCTGAACTCCTTCATAACCTGCGAATCCGGAAGCATGATGGTATTAACCACAGAGCCAAGCGCCGTCGATACCGCAGCTCCGGCAAGGGCGAGCTTAATTGAGCTTGCACCGCCATAGCCAACAGAAGCTATTCCATATACAAAAAATGCTGTTAAAAGTGCTCCTGTAAAGGAAAGACCTATGAGTTTAATTCCTGAGGAAATGTTAAGATATGCTATTCCGATTACGACAAAAAGTGATGCCCCTGTGTTAACACCAAGAATTCCCAGGTCCGCTACAGGGTTTCTTGTTACTGACTGCATAAGGGCACCTGACACGCCAAGGGCGGCACCTGCAAGAATTCCGAAAATAGTTCTCGGAATCCTCGCTGCTATAACCGCTGTTGTAAATTCATCGCTTATCGTAGCCCTAAAATAGCTGATTATTTCTGAAAAAGGAATGCTCTTACTGCCATAAGATATAGATAGAAATAATCCTAAAACTATAAATAGTGCTTCAAAGACAATGCCTATTATTAACTTGTTATTACTGAATTTTTTCTGCTGCATCATTTAAAGCTTTCAAATAGTCATCAATTGCATAAGGTATGGAGAGAACTGTGGGTGTACTTGCAGCTGCAAGTACGTCATTTGAATCAAGCAGCACAAATGCTCCGTTTTTAACTGCAGGAACATTGGAGAATCTTCCATCAGCCTGCATCGCATCTACAAGTGACTCTGTTCCGTATGTGATGATAATATCAACGTCCGTTAAAAGATCCGCATTTTCAGCACTTACTGTGATAGAGAAGTCCTGATCATTAGTAATAAGATTTTTTATGCTGTCCGGCATTACAAATCCCAAATCAGAGAGAAATGCCGCTCTTGGGTCATTTTGGGTATATACATAAAATGTTCCAAGGTCATCCTCTGAAAGCCAGAAAAATGCAACCTTTTTATCCTTAAGATCAGGGTACTGTGAAAGCTTGTCAGCAATTAAGGCTTCTGTCTCATGTACCAGATTTCTGCCTTCGGCTTCAAGGCCAAGGGCCTTAGCATCATTTATTGTTTCCTCCTGCCAGGTAGTTGACCATGCTATCTCGGGATAAGCAACAACAGGTGCTATTTCTGAGAGTCTGTCATATTCCTCCTGGCTAAGTCCCGAATAAGCCGCAAGGATTATATCCGGGTTAGAATCAGAAATTGCTTCATAGTCCCATCCGTCTGTATCATCAAATACATTTGGTGTAACTCCTTTATCTTCAAAGGCCTTGGCAGTCCATGCAAGTAATCCGTTCTCATCTCTTGGTCCGAAATTCGCCTCAGAAATGCCTACGGGTGTAATTCCAAGAGCAAGCGGTACATCGGGATTACCCCAGGCTATTGCTACCACGTTTTCAGGCTTTGATTCTATAACTGTCTCACCAAGTCCATGCTCAATTATCATGGGGAATTTGTCAGTGGCGTCCTGCGTATCTGCATCAGAAGCTGCCTGTGTGTCAGCATCTGACTCTTCTTCTGAGTTTGTCTCGTTTGCTTCTGTTTGTGCAGTTTCCTCAGTAGCGGATACTTTTTCACTACTCTGTCCACATGCTGCTATTAATAAAGTCATGGTAATGCCCATGAATGCTGCTAATGTCTTATTTTTCATAATATTTTTCTCCTATTCTGTTAGCTTTCGCTAACCTCGATATATTCTCACAGTTTACAGTTGTTGTCAATATAATATTGTGCGATTAATTTTAGGGTGTAATATTGAGCGCTTTTTTAGGGGATTACAGCAAACACAATCATGCACACGCTGATAACAAAGCTTCATTTCAATAAGTATGCCTATTCGCGTGATAGACACAAGCAGACAAATATAGCTAAGCAGCTTATATACTGCTGAATCATTGTATACAAGCCTCTCACAAATACAGGGGGCACAAATGTGACTATCGTTCAACAAAATGTATGATGATATAATAGTAAGAGGTGAAAAAGCCATGGAATTGTATGAATTGAATTGTCGCTTGCTTGAAGCATGTCAAATCGGGGGATTGGAGGAAAAACCATGTTAGAAATATTAAAAGCGAGGTTTCAGGATAATAAGAATCTTCATATGGAACTGAGTTGGCTTGACGTGGAGAAACGTTTGCTTGAGCATCAGGGCTCCATGGATGTTTTGAGAAGGATGGAGGAGAGCGGCGGAGAACCGGATACCATCGGCTATGACGAAAAGACGGGAAAGCTAATTTTCTGCGACTGCGCAAAGGAGTCCCCTTCTGGGCGCAGAAGCCTGTGCTATGACGAAAAGGCATTACAGGGGCGTGCTAAAAACCCGCCGTCAGGCAGCGCCGAATGGAAAGCAAAAGAAATCGGCGTTTTGATCATGACGGAGGAACTCTATCGCCGACTGCAAAGTCTCGGGGAATTTGATTTGAAAACGTCAAGTTGGATCACTACGCCGGATGATATTCGTGACAAGGGCGGTGCATTGTTCTGCGAACGACGTTACGGAACGGTTTTCACATTCCATAATGGGGCGGATTCGTACTATTCCGTGCGCGGGTTCAGAGGTTATACGCTTATATAAATTCAAATTTGCATCATCGCCTTTGCAGTTTTCTATGATATCCTCGAAAAATGCATAGATATATATGTGGAGGAGCTACTGTCGCAGTGTAGTGGCGACGAAGAAATACATCTTCGTTATGATGCCATGGAAAAAGTATTCTCATATCTGGAGGAACATATCGACATATATAAATTACTTCATGAGAACGACAAGTATGGGATGTTTCGAAAGAAACTCACGAACGCCCTGCTTAGCCAGGTTGAGATTGCTATGACATTGATGCCAAAAGAAATTGCAACATCACGTGAAATTGCGTCGCAGTTTTTGGTAAACGGGCTTCTTGGGGTAATAGAATGGTGGATTAGTAGTGATATGTCCTGCAGTGCAGATGATGTTACGGAAAGATTGTTAACTATTCTGAAACCTTTCACGGATTTTATTCCGGCATAAAGTACACAGGGGAGAGTATGAAGACTATCATTAAATCAGATATAGTAAGTGCATTAAAAAGTAGCCTATACTACTTGTAAGGTAAAAGTGGGCAATGCTGACATAAAGCTGATGAATCAACGTGAATTAGTAGATTTTGCTGTATCGTGGATAGAATGTAACAGATAATAACTTCCAGCATAAACGA